>NZ_JARESU010000450.1:0-1190 GCF_046027075.1 Paraburkholderia sp. RL18-085-BIA-A
CAAAACTGATCTCAATTTCTGGCTTAGCGTAGCACCGTCGGCGCCCGACTCAGCGTTGCGATCGTGCTCGACCTGTCGATACCTTCATCTTCGCATAACGAAACATATCTTCGCATCTTCAGCGTGCCGTACCCGACATCGATTTGCGCCTCAGGCTTGTTCGATCGCCCTCTACGAAATCAGCGTCGAAACTCGCAACCAGTCGCCTCTTTCTTGTAGACGACGCTCATTGTTTGGTCTCTGTAGCGTAGTTTCTCTATGCGGCCGCCGCGTCACGGATCCGCATGATGATCTGTCCGGTAACGCCAAAGTCGCGGGCAACCTGCGCGATCGTCTCGCCGGCGGCGATCTTCGCTAGGCTCTGTTTACATTTGAAAAAATAGTTGAAAAAATGTGTTTACATCCTGTCTTTTGCACTGCGAGACAGGATGGTACGAACGTTACTGAGCGACGAAGTATGGAACAAAGTCGAAGCTATCCTGCCGGGCAAGGAAGGCGACCGGGGCAGGACGGCCACCGACAATCGCTGGTTTCTCGAAGCGGTGCTTTGGATTGCGCGCACCGGCAGTCCGTGGCGCGATCTTCCCTCGGAGTTCGGTCGATGGCATACGGTGTACATGCGCTTCTCACGCTGGCGACTCAAAGCAGTCTGGCAGCGGGTTGTGAATGCATTGGCAAGCGAGACGGAAATCGAGCACGTCCTGATCGATTCGACCATCGTGCGAGCGCATCAGCATTCGGCGGGGGCCTCAAAAAAAGCGGGCCGCAAGCGCTCGGGCGTTCCCGGGGCGGATTGAGCACCAAACTGCATCTGGCGGTGGACTCGGCGGGCCGTCCATTGCGACTGCTCATCACTGAAGGACAGGTCGCTGCATCTCGTGTGCCGCAGAACTGGTTGAGCATCTGCGCACGAAAGCAGTTATCGCGGACAAGGGCTACGATTCCGACACTTTTGTGAAACGCATTCGGGCTACTCGCGCGAAGGTTGTCATCCCACCGCGCTCGAATTGAAAAACAAAACGTCGCTACAGTCGCGTGCTGTACCGCACTCGCAACCTCGTCGAGCGATTCTTCAACCGTATCAAGCATTTTCGTCGCGTCTCCACTCGATACGACAAGCTCGCCGACAGCTATCTCGTGTTTGCATCGCTTGCCTGCTCGTTTGGGCCACTCGTAAATGTTAACACTGT
>NZ_JARESU010000451.1:0-1189 GCF_046027075.1 Paraburkholderia sp. RL18-085-BIA-A
GCGAGGCCAAAGGCGTAGGTCGCGTGATCGAGATCCGCTGCAGTGCAGCCTGGATCGACACGCACGGTGCTGCTCGCTGGGTCGACGCGCACGCTGCGCATCTGCGACAGGTCGATGACCAGTCCACCGTCGCAACTGCCCAAACCGGGCCCGTTGTGTCCGCCTCCGCGGATTGCGAGAAGCAGCTTGTTATCGCGTGCGTAGTTGACCGCTGCTATGACATCGGCGGCGTCGGTGCAGCGAGCGATCACCTTGGGCCGCTTATCAATCATGCCGTTGTAGAGCGCTCGCGCCTCGTCGTAGTCCTTGTCCGACGGAACGATCAGCCTTCCGCGAAATCCCTGAATCGCAAACTCGTCCATGACGCTGCCTCCTCCAAGAGTTCATCCATCGCGCGCGCACGCGCGACGACGCGCTGCCGTACCCAGAAGCCTCGCGCCGAACGGTCGACAAGAACGACATCGGGCGTGTGGAATTAATCGGCATTACGTACCTATTTGGTCGCCGTTCCTAGCCTTAGCCTCGCGCCTTACTTGATGAAAGCATAGTGCGCCGGCGCAATTGCCGAAAGGAACTCCCGATTGGAGACAGTGACAGCAAGACGAGCGAGCAACCAGCCGAATGAAATCCGACCAATCGGCGGCCGTTCTTTAGCCAAGGAGAAAAAAGGGGCGCGTTTAACCGGAGACTTGACGCGGCAGACGGCTGTGAGGCGTGCGACGCAGCCTCAAGTGGGGCCGATACGGGGAATTCCGAAAGTCCCTTGAGCCGGGTTCTGCCGACCGCGTCGGACAGTAATCGGCCATCAAGAGATATTCACCGGGCGCAATTGATCGATCGAAGTCTTTCGGTTAACGGCCATTCAAAAAGTCCGGCGACGAGGCGGTTGCTCCGTGCAGCTGGCTCGGTTTCGGAGTTTCAGTCCGGCTGAATGCGTGTATTTGGTCGGGAGGCCGTCTCGTCCTCCCACCCCGAAATTTTTCGCGAATCGTGCATAAATACGGAGACCGCCAAAGTGACATCACCATCAATCCACGCCCGCACAGGACGATGGTAAAAAGGGGTCTTCGCGGAAAAGTGTGATGGAAATCGCCATTTTTCAGATTCGAGGCAGCATGCAAGTGAGGATCTTCAGGCGCAGATACTCCTCCTCTCGCAATCCGTACGCGCGTCGTTGGATGACCCGAAA
>NZ_JARESU010000452.1:0-1181 GCF_046027075.1 Paraburkholderia sp. RL18-085-BIA-A
GAGGGTCAGTTCGATCTCCGCACTCTCGGACTCAAGGATACTACTGCACCCGCCGTCAGGAATGCCGTCCTATTCAATAAATAAGGCATCCTGATATATTGAATACGTCTCGGCTTCACCGGCTGTTTGCGCCAGAACCCACATGACCACCTTCGGGTCACATCGGTTCTTCACGCTCCGTCCTTGCCGCGACGGCAAGGCCTTTAATTCCCTCTTCGGCCTTGGCCCGTCTGATGCGGGCAATTCCGGGGTGGCCAAGCTGAAAAGACGCCCTACGTTTTGAGTCGAGCTGACGCCATATGCGACCAAAGTCCAATTGTTTTATCCCCGACAGCGCCGATACTGCTTGACGGAGGTTCCGCAAGGTCTGCGTGTAGCGTGCGGAATAGCCAAATCGGTCCGTTCCCTGTTTTTTCCGAGGTCGTCAATAGCGGTCGGTCATTATTGCCGTCCTCCGCACGAATCTGGGAGTACTAAATGAAGCGCTTTGTGATTGCCACTTGTCTTCTGGGAGCCGCCATTGTGATGCCGGCATGGGCGCAAGCCCCAACAAAAATGAGTCCGCTGAAAATGAAATGCGAGGACTTCGTGGCGGTGGATGAAGCTTACCGACCCGCTCTCGTCTACTACGTGGTAGGCGTCGACAAGCTCGGCGTAACGGAAACTGACACGATGGTGGAGGACACTGCGACGCCAATCGGCGTGCTTGTTGCCGAGTGCCAGAAGACGCCGAAGGCGTCGTTTCGTAGAAAGGTCGGGCAGATGTACAAGAGCGGTCAGCTCGCTATTTTCGACCATCACTGAGCGGGCCGGTCGGGTCCATGTAAGTGCACGTGAGAGACGAGGCGACCACGCGGACTGTGGATGCCCGCGGCTGCATGGATGCGATGGAAGCGCGAACGGCCGCTTGCTGGCGCAAAATGCTCACCAGGAGGTCTGCTTGCCGATACGGGCGATTGGCGCTTCCTGGCCGGTCACTGCCTCAGGGCGATCGGCAGAACGCGACCCAGGCTGTGTGGAAACGCCGAAATAATCTCAATACACGCAGTTCGGGCATCAACCAGAGCGTTTGGCAATTCGTGTATGGCTCAGTTCGCCGATGGCGAACCGCTGGAGGGCTCTAACGCTCTCTAAATGGCTATTGTTTGCTTGCCTATAAGGCCAACAAATGTTCACGCGCC
>NZ_JARESU010000453.1:0-1163 GCF_046027075.1 Paraburkholderia sp. RL18-085-BIA-A
GGCGCCCAATATGGATGGCACAACTCCACGAATCGATGTAGTGAAGGTGTCGGAAAAGTCGTCTTGCAAAATCGACGTGACAGCTGAGGAAGGGATACGTCTGCTCGAGTCGATCAAGAAAGCGGCCTATTCTTGATATGTTTCGATAAGCTGTTTCTGGACCGCCTCTGCGAAAATCGTCGCGACCCGTCTGATGTGCCGATGATCGGGAAAGACGGCGCAGTAATTCGACGGGTCCGACCGATACTGATCGAGCACCGGCACGAGACTGCCGCCCTCGATATCCCTTTTTGCGTAGACGTCATAGAGGAAGGCGATGCCAAGGCCGTCGACCGCGGCTTGTCTGACCGGGGTATAGCTGCTCGCGAGAAACCGGCTTCGCACTCGAACCTCGACACGTCCTTCGGGGCCGTTCAGACACCAGGTGTCGGGCCCGGAGTTTCGTGAGACCACCAGACATTCGTGCTGGCTGAGTTCATCGAGATCCGCCGGCGTTCCGCACGCCTCGAGATATTTGGGCGATGCAACGAGTCGCCTGCGCGAGCGCTGCAGTACGCGGCGAGTTGCGCTTTCGTCCAGCAACGATTCGGGACGAAACGCGAGATCGACTCCGCTCACAAGCAGGTCGAGATATGCATTGTCGACGACGAGCTCCAGACTGATACCCGTATAGTGTGCAAGAAATTCCGTGACCCATGAAATGGGTAGGATATCGAAAAATTCAGGGGGGGCAATGCGACGCGCAGCGAGCCAATCGGTTCCGGATACGTGTCGGCGACCTGTTGTCCCGCAAGCACGAGTTCTTCGACGTTCCGCGCGCATTGCTCGTAGAAAGCCTGTCCGACCGTGGTCAGCATCAACTTTCTGGTGGTTCGAAGAATCAGCTGGCTGTGCTGCTGGTTTTCAAGCTGCTGAACGCGTCGGCTGATCGTGTTCGCCGGCATCCCGATACGGCGTGCCGCTTCGGCGAAACTCCCGGCTCGGATCACCTCGACGAATAGATAAATTTCATTCAGGTCGAGCATACATTCCTCATACTGGATGTGCTCCCGCCATCTGGACCGTCTAAGGGTCAGCGCAATGGTGGTCTAAGTCGAACTACCCGGAGATCGTCGAGGCCGGTTGGCGAAAGTTGATCCCGGCGCGGGATTGCGTCATTCGAT
>NZ_JARESU010000454.1:0-1161 GCF_046027075.1 Paraburkholderia sp. RL18-085-BIA-A
CTAGTGTTCCGTCCCAGAAATAACTTTGCATAGCCGGGCCACTTTCTGGAGAATGGAATCGGCTGTCGCGGTCCATACGAACGGCCGCTTGTGCTGGTTGTACTGCTCGGTATAACGTTCGATGCTGGCAATGAGCTGGCGCACGTTTCTGAATGACCCGCGACGGATCGCCTGTTGCGTAATCAGGCCAAACCAGCGTTCAACCTGATTCAGCCAGCTCGAGTAGGTCGGCGTGAAATGTATGTGGTAGCGCGTATGCCTGGCGAGCCACGCCCTGACCCTCGGATGCTTGTGTGTCGCGTAGTTGTCGACGACCAGATGCACGTCGAGATCGGCCGGCACCGCCTGGTCAATATGCCTGAGGAACGCCAGGAATTCCTGATGCCGGTGGCGTGGCTTGCATTGAGCAATGACTTCGCCCGTCGCTGCATTGAGCGCGGCGAATAAGGTTGTGGTGCCATGCCGGACGTAATCATGCGTCACGCCTTCGAGATAGCCCAGCCCCATCGGCAGCATCGGCTGCGTGCGCTCCAGCGCCTGACACTGGCTCTTCTCGTCGACGCACAGCACCAGGGCGTTGGTGGGCGGGCTCAGGTACAGCCCGACAATATCGCGCACCTTCTCGACGAAGAATGAATCGGTAGACAGCTTGAAGCTCTTTGAACGATGGGGCTGTATACCGAACAGCGACAGATACCGGGCAACCGAACTCTTCGAAATCCCTGTCTGCGAGGCCGCAGAACGCACGCTCCAGTGCGTTGCCCCGTCCGGCTTCTCGTGCAACACCCTGGCCAGTAATTCCGCGACCGCCTCGTCGTCATGTGTGCGTGGTCGGCCAGGGCGAGCTTCATCATGCAGACCCGCAAGCCCCTGAGCGACAAACCGCTTCTTCCAGTGCGTGATCACCGGTGGCGTCACTTCGCACTGCATCGCAATTTCCTTGGTCGTGCAACCGTCAGCGGCCATCAGGACAATCTTTGCCCGACGCACCAGAGAATGAGGCAGCGAACGCGAGCGACTCATGGACAGCAACTGTTCTCGCTCCAGTTCCGACACGACAACCTCGATCCCCTTGCGTCCCATGATCGCCTCCTGTCCATTACGACTCGATCATAGAACAATCCAAATTTATGTAAAGTTATTTCTGGGACGGAACACTAG
>NZ_JARESU010000455.1:0-1150 GCF_046027075.1 Paraburkholderia sp. RL18-085-BIA-A
CCCGGTGGACATACAGCGGATATTGCATGACCTGCTCCTTGGAGTGGAGCGCCGACAGACGCTCGCTGTGCAACGCCACGCCAGGGATGCTGGGTGTACAACCGACAACTGACTGAGTCCGCACGTATGTTTCATTAGACGCTTCGCGTACGAATACGCAATGACTTTCTTGTTTCATTGCAACGCCATATCGAGGAGAGGTCGAAGCCACTCACTTATAGAGGGAATCGCTCGGGCGAGGGGTCGTATTCTGACTCGATCTCCGGCCGTTCGGGCCCCACGGGGCGCGCGAGAAAAGGCAGCAAACGAGGAACGCTCGCTGACGCTGCGCAAGGCGTGAACGCAAAACTGGCGGCTATGGACGCTTCATGGACAAAGCACTAACCGGCTTCGATCCCTGCCGGCAAAGGCGGCGCAATGCCGCCTTTTTTCATAGTGCAGCCGTGAAAACATGCACTATGAATTGAACGCCTCATGCTTTCTGTCAATGTTTGTTAATTCTCGGCTGTCTCGATTTCATTTCGTTGACCTGTCGGAATTTAAATGGTCAGTTAACGAGCTTTGCAGCTAACGCTGCGTCGCTGGCCTTTTCAGGGAGCAGGGAGTGGCAGAGTTTGATCCATTACGTCAGGGCGTCACGGGCCGGCAAGCATATTTTCTCGAAGTACCCGGCACGTCAAGTGCTGCGGCGCTGTCGGTCGTGTCATTCAAGACGACCGAAAAGATGGGCGCACCGACCGAAGTGCGCATCGAGTTGACCCACCCGCAGCAGCTTGCGCGCACCGATTACCTGAACCTGGACGCCTGCTTTTCCGTGGTGGCCGACGATGGCGCCGTGAGGAAGTTTTCCGGGTACATCGAACGCTTCTCGACGGTGCAGACCACGAAGGACTATGTCAGGTACGAAATTACCCTGAAATCGCATTTCGGACGGCTCCAGGCCGTCACCAACACGGAGGTCTATCAGCACCTCACGATACCGCAGATCATCCAGAAGATTCTGCGCAGGCACGGCATCAAGGATCACCAGGTATCGTTCCGGCTGCGTGGCCAGTATGCGGTTCTTCTCTGGCGCTTCCAGCACCAGATGACGGATTTTGATTACGTGCATGCGCTTCTGGAGAAGGCCGGAATCTACTCCTTTATCGTC
>NZ_JARESU010000456.1:0-1147 GCF_046027075.1 Paraburkholderia sp. RL18-085-BIA-A
TCTCATGCATGCCCGGCGGACATGTTCCCAAGAACGGGCGCGGTAGCGCGGTGTGTGACGGATGCTCTTCATGAAGGCTCCAGTTGAACGAGAGCCCTCCCCGTGGGAGAAAGCTCCCAGAGGGACAAAATGAAAAAGGTCCGTTGCCGGACCAGTCGATGCGCCTGTGGCGCGGTGAATTTCCTTAGAGTAAGCCCACCGCTGGGGCCCGCTCCTGTGAAAAGATGCTGAAATTGTGGTGTCTATCGACCGAGGCTTGATGCTCTACCAAAGCCGATCACCAACCGTCGATGGGGCTCGCCTCCGAAAGCGAAAACGCGGAATCGCCATCGCTATATCCGGCGCATCAACCACCACCCGACGAATGCCTTGTGTATGGTCGGTACCTGCATCGGATACTTTGCGCGCCGCGGACAAATAAAAAGCCCGCCGAAGGTCCCGTTGGGGGACACGCGGCGGGCGGGTTTTCAGGTTGATCGATTACATGCTGGGCGACGGCGAACCGTGCTGCTGATCCACCTCGGCCGAAACCGACAGGATTTTTCCATTCGTTGTTCCTGGCGGTCCGATCCGAACTGACGCGTAATGCAGTACGCCGCTGACGGCGTCTACAAGGACCGTGTTGTCTATCCCTTTGCTGAACCCGTCTGGCAGCAAGCGAATCCATACGCGCCGTCGTTCTCAAACACCGTCATGAGTTTAATGTCTTCCTTTGCCAAGGAATACGGAACCTCGACGCGATCGCCTTCTTTCAGGTTAGCAAGCCACACACGATGGACATCATCTGGCGTGGGCACCATTTTCCGACCCGCGACACAATCTGCCGCCCAGTCATCTTGAGGAAAATCCTCCTGCATGACATCCGTGACTTCGGCGACGAGATCGTGGCGCTTCGCCGCGATATAAGTGGCCAAATCGCGTCTCGTTACGCCGTCTACGTTGCCTGACCGTACCGAACTGATGACGCGATACACATCCACCTTGCGCAACTCGCCGATCGAGTCAGCAGAGATCTTGATGAACTGTTCAAGGTCTGTGAAACACTGCTTCTGATTGGCAGCTTCGGGCGACAAGGTGCCGAGTTCAGCAGTATTAATTTGCATGCTCATGCAATGCTCCGGAAAAGTACGGAGCACGCCCCAACGGG
>NZ_JARESU010000457.1:0-1139 GCF_046027075.1 Paraburkholderia sp. RL18-085-BIA-A
GGCCCGGCCCGGAACTGAACGTCTCCGTACCATGCGCGAGTCGTGCTACCCGTATTGTCGGTGTCGGTCAGCAGGCCGTAAGCGGTAATCTGTCCAGGCGTCTCGTGAAAGACCTTCTCATAGTCTTGCACGATATTGCGGCGCAGGATTTGCCATTTACCGGCATCGCCAGGCTGACCGGAGACTACGATCATCTGTACGCGACCGGTGTGGGGATTGGCAATGACACTGCCTGGCGCGGCTGTGGTCGACCAGATATACATCAGCGTGGCATAGGGCAGTTCCTGCCCACTCAGGTGCTTTGCCAGGTTCATGCCGGCCCGATCGATAAGCGACAGTTTGGATTTGTCACCATCAAAGAAGAACACCAGTCGCGCCGGCGCATCTTCCTTCGATCCCACGCTGTTGTCGGCGCCCTCGATTGACTCTTCTGCTTTCCAGCGCCATGCAACGACGGGTGTGCGGGTCAGGTCGATATTACCCTCATGCATCAGGGCCGAAGCGGAATGGGTTGCGTCCGCCTGCAGGACGGTTGTACGGTCGTCGCGTACAAGCGTGTATTGCGTCATCGCTTTTCCGCTCGCGACCGGCAGATTCTTCCATGCCGCCGGTAGCGGTGCGCCGGGCTCGGCCACGGAAAAGGCAATACCCGGCCCTTCGTCCTGAGCAAGGAGGACTGGCGGCGACAGAAGAAGCGCGATGCACACACCGATCCGGCTTGGCCAGGCTGTTCGTTTCCGTGCTCGCGGGACCGAGGGAAGGTCCATGGCTGGTCCCGTTCGGGTCGTGGCTAAATATTCATTCTAGTCGACTCAGCTGACCGCAGTCCCGCCGAGCTTTTAAACGAGCGTCCGAGGAAGCCCCTCGACTATGAAACACGCCTCTCGAACGATTTCGTCAGTTTGCTGCATCGACCGGTGCATCGACCGGTTGGATCCGCAGGCCCTTTGCGGAGATCGCGAAATGTCCCGCTATTCGACGGGAGCCGGCTGAACACTATTTTCTGGTGGAGGTTCAACGGGTATTTGCGGCGCTGGCTCGCCGTCTTCTTCCGGTATCGGCTCGACGCTTTGGACGGCGGGCGGCTGGACGCTCTTGATAACAACGTGCGGTTCGGAGCCTCGCACAGGCGCACTGCG
>NZ_JARESU010000458.1:0-1137 GCF_046027075.1 Paraburkholderia sp. RL18-085-BIA-A
TTACTAAGCCGAAACAAAGTAACCGGACATGCGTCACGCCGCGTAACGGACTGACGGATGACGAAACATGGATCGGACCAACGCCGGAATTCTCTGCAACGAGTGCAGAACTGCTCGAACACGCTGCTTGAGATGTCCGGGACCTTTGATAGCAAGCTTGCCGATCTTGTGATGCTTGAGATAACCCCATACGAGTTCGTCCGGATTCAGGTCCGGCGAGTAAGCCGGCAGGAAGAACAGACAAAGGCGGTCATCCGATTCTGCGGCAAGCTTGCGGATCGCTTTGCAACGATGAACCGGATGACCATCGGCGATCAGGAAGACGGGAGCATCGGCGTTAAGTATCAGTCGCCTGACGAAGTCAACGTACACCGGGATCTTGAAGCTGCCTTCAAAGCACATGAAACGGAGTTGGCCCCGCGGACTGATCGCCGAGATCAGGTTCACTTTGAAGCGCGCGCCGGTGGTTTCGACCACCGGTGTCTGACCGATCGGTGCCCAGGTCGTGCCGCTGTGGTAGTCCGAGCGCACCGTCGATTCGTCGACGAAGAAAATCTGAGCCCCACAGCGTTTGGCCTGCCTGACAATCGCCGGATATTCGTCCCGCATCCATGACTCGACCAGTTCTGGGTCGCGTTGGTACGCGCGCGCCAGCGGCCGCTGGGGTGAAAGCCCGAGCTTCCTGAGCAGCCGACCGACCGATACCTCGGAGAGCCTGACGTTGAAACGTTCGCGAATCAACTCCCGCACCATGTCTCGCGTCCACAACGCAAACTCGAACTTCATTTGCATCGGATTCTTCGTTGTGACCGTCTGATAGACAAAGCGGATCGCTTCGGACGACAGCTTCATTGGCCGGCCCGGAATAGACTTGGCTCGTAACGCTTCAATACCTCCTTCGCGCCACGCCGCCAACCACTCGTAAATACGCGGCCTCGAGAAGCCCAGCGTGCGAATCACGTCCTCTGGCGACTCGCCAGCTTCGACTCGCTTGACCGCGCGGATCCGCATCTCTTCCAGCGTTGCATGTGAAAGCTGTCGGCCGTCGTCCTCGCGCATCTCGCCTCTCCCCAAGCCCCTTTAAGCTTAGACCATGGTGTCGATTTATGTTCGCTTACTTATGCACTAGTTAGTAAG
>NZ_JARESU010000459.1:0-1132 GCF_046027075.1 Paraburkholderia sp. RL18-085-BIA-A
CCGCTGGTTCGAGGAGCGTGCGCCGGCCTGCACGCTGCTGGTGTTCATCGACGATGCGACGGGCCGGCTGATGACGCTGCATTTCACGGCCACGGAATCGACCTTCAGCTATTTTGAGGCCCTGTCGAAGTATCTGGCGGCACACGGCAAACCTGTCGCGTTCTATAGCGACAGGTTCAGCGTCTTCTACGTCAAGGATCGGGCGAGCACGGCTGGCAAAGGCGTCACACAGTTCGGCCGCGCCCTTTACCAGCTCAATATCGAGGCGTTCTGTGCGAACACGAGTCAGGCCAAGGGGCGGGTCGAGCGAGCCAACCTGACGTTGCAGGACCGGCTCGTCAAGGAACTGAGGTTGCGTAACATCAGTACGCACGAAGCGGCCAATGCGTATGCGCCCTCCTTCATCGCCGGTTTCAACCGGCGCTTCGGCAAGCCACCGAAGAGCGACCACAACGCGCACCGGCCGCTGCGTGACGACGAGGACCTGAAGCAGATCCTGGCCTATCGCGTGGCGCGCAAGGTCTCCAATGCGCTGACGGTGCAGTACGACAGGGTCATGTACCTGTTGCAGGACACCGAGGCAAACCGGCGTCTGATGCATGAATACGTTGAGGTCGTTGAATACCGGAACGGAGCCATTGAGATTCAGGCGGCGGGCCGCGTGTTGCCCTGTCGCGAATATGACCGGATCACGCAGATTGATCAGGGCGCGGAGATTGAGAACAAGCGGCTGTCCGCGGCATTGGCGGTTGCGCGGCTGGTGCAGGCGCAGCGTGATGACCGGCGCGTTTCCGGCTCGCCTTCACGCACCCATATTGGAGAGGACGTCCGGGCGAAGAAAGCGCTGGTGGGCCTGAAGAAACAGCGGGCGATCACGCTAGTGGATGTCACTCAGGCGGTTCATGAGGTGAGCAGCAAAAAACATGAAGAACGGGGGGTGGGGGGGGGGGGGGGGCGCCCCCCCCCCAAAAAAAAAAAAAAAAAAAAAAAACAAAAAAAAAAAAAAAAAAAAAAACAAAAAAAAAAAAAAAAAAAAAAAAAAAAAAAAAAAAAAAAACAAAAAAAAAAAAAAAAAAAAAAAAAAAAACAAAAAAAAAAAAAAAAAAAAAAAAAAATAAAAAAAAAAAAAAAA
>NZ_JARESU010000046.1:0-66442 GCF_046027075.1 Paraburkholderia sp. RL18-085-BIA-A
GCGGCAACAAGTACAAGCAGTGCCACGGCAAGATCGCGTAAGACCGAAGGCGGCGCGCTTCTGAGCGCGCCGCGTCGTTTTACGCTGGGCTTCGCCGTTGAATTCGCGGTGGTTCGCGCAACCCGCCCGGGCCATCAGTTTCGTTCCCCTCGATGCCGGCGCCTGCCGGCATTTTCTTCGACAGGTCGCGACCATGGCTGTCAATTTCCCCTCGATTGATCCCGCTCAACTCCATCCCGTGGCCGGCGTTTCGCTCGGCTGGGCGGAGGCGAATATCCGCAAGCCGAACCGCAAGGACGTGCTCGTCATTTCCGTCGACGCAGCCGCGACGGTTGGCGGCGTGTTCACGCAGAACCGTTTTTGCGCGGCGCCCGTCACGGTGTGCCGTGAGAATCTGGAGCGCGTGCGCGCGGGCGGCAAGCCGATTCGCGCGCTGGTCATCAACACCGGTAACGCGAATGCGGGCACGGGTGAACCGGGCCTCGTGGCCGCACGCGAAACTTGCGCCGAACTCGCGCGGCTCGCGGACATCAGGCCGGAACAGGTGCTGCCGTTTTCGACCGGCGTGATTCTCGAACCGCTGCCGGTCGATCGTTTGAAGGCCGGTTTGCCGGCCGCGCTGGCCAACCGCAAGGAAGCGAACTGGTACGACGCCGCGCAGGCAATCATGACCACCGACACGCTGCCGAAGGCCACCTCGCGCCAGGTCACGATCGACGGCCACACGGTCACGCTGACCGGCATCAGCAAGGGCGCCGGCATGATCAAACCGAACATGGCGACCATGCTCGGTTTCCTCGCGTTCGACGCGGCCGTCGCGCAACCGGTGCTCGATGAACTGGTCAGGCACGTCGCGGACCGCTCGTTCAACTGCATCACGATCGATGGCGATACGTCGACCAACGATTCGTTCATCCTGATCGCGTCGGGCAAATCGAGCCTGCCGACGATCACGTCCACCGATTCGCCCGCTTATGCAGCGCTGCGCGACGCGGTGACCGAAGTCGCCCAGAGCCTCGCGCAGCTGATCGTGCGCGACGGCGAAGGCGCGACCAAATTCATGACCGTGCATGTCGAAGGCGGCTCGAGCGTCGGCGAATGCCGCCAGATCGCGTATGCGATCGGCCACTCGCCGCTCGTGAAGACGGCCTTCTATGCATCGGACCCGAACCTCGGCCGCATCCTGGCGGCCATCGGTTATGCCGGCGTGGACGATCTCGACGTCGGCAAGATCGATCTGTATCTGGACGACGTGCTGGTCGCGACTGCCGGCGGCCGCAACCCGGCCTACCGTGAAGAAGACGGCCAGCGCGTCATGAAAAAGAGCGAGATCGGCATTCGCGTGGTACTCGGCCGCGGCAATGCGCAAGCCACGATCTGGACTTGCGATCTGTCGCACGACTACGTGAGCATCAACGCCGACTATCGTTCGTAATCAGGCGCCTTGCGCGGCCCTTTGGCCGCGCATCGGGCCGCTTACTTCACCGTCATGGACAAACTCGAACAGTTTCTGACCCGGGCCGAAGCCGTACTCGTGCGCCTGGAAGCGATGCTCCCGCCCGCCGAGCCTGAGATCGACTGGCCGGCCGCGGTCGCCTTTCGCTGGCGCAAGCGCCAGGGGCGCGGCTACCTGCAGCCCGTACCCGCCATTTCGTCGATCACGCTCGACGACCTGCAAAACATCGATCGGCAGAAAGGGCTGATCGAACAGAACACGCGTCAGTTCGTGCACCAGCAGCCGGCCAACAACGTGCTGCTGACGGGCGCGCGCGGCACCGGCAAATCGTCGCTGATCAAGGCGTGCCTGAACGCGTATGCGAAAGACGGCTTGCGTCTGATCGAAGTGGACAAGGACGATCTGCACGATCTCGGCGATATCGTCGACTTGATCGCGAAGCGGCCCGAGCGCTTCGTGGTGTTCTGCGACGACCTGTCGTTCGAAGACGGCGAGTCGGGCTATAAGGCGCTAAAGGTCGCGCTCGACGGCTCGATTGCCGCGCAGTCGGACAACGTGCTGATCTACGCGACGTCGAACCGCCGCCATCTGCTGCCCGAGTACATGAGCGACAACGAGACGTACAAGCACACGTCCGACGGCGAGATTCATCCGGGTGAGCTGGTCGAAGAGAAGATCTCGCTGTCCGAGCGTTTCGGGCTGTGGGTCAGCTTCTATCCGTTCAAGCAGGACGACTACCTGTCGATCATCGGCCACTGGCTGCGGCATTTCGGCTGCGATGACGCCGAAGTCGAAGCGGCGCGCGGCGACGCTCTGGTGTGGGCGCTCGAACGCGGCTCGCGCTCGGGGCGGGTGGCGTGGCAGTTCGCGCGTGACTGGTCCGGCAGGAAAACCGCGGCATGAGCGACGCGCAGAAGAACGCCGCTGGCCGTCCGGTGACGGAAGTCGCCGTCGGCGTGCTGATTCAGCCGGACGGGCGTTATCTGCTGGCGCAGCGTCCGGCGGGCAAGCCGTACGAGGGCTATTGGGAGTTTCCTGGCGGCAAGCTGGAAGCGGGCGAGTCGGTCGAGGCCGCGCTTGCACGCGAGCTGCACGAGGAACTAGGGATCGACGTTCAGGCGTGCCATCTTTGGCATACGCTCGAACACGATTATCCGCATGCCTATGTGCGGCTTTTCTTCTGCAAGGTCACCCAGTGGTCCGGCGAGCCGCACGGCCGCGAAGGCCAGGCTTTTGTCTGGCAGGCGCTGCCGGCCGATGTCGCGCCGTTGTTGCCCGCGACCATTCCTGTGCTCGAATGGCTCGCGGCTGAAAAGAACGGATAAGAGCTGATCAGAACGGGTCAACGAAGACGCGCGGTAGCGGGTGCTGCACTAGCAGCGCCGGCCCGCGCCAATGCCGCAGCGGGCCGCGCTCAATGCGGGTTGTAGTCCCCGCCAGGCGTTTCATCCGACGCCGCTTCCTGATCGGCCCCGCCGATCTTGTACTTCTCAGCGGCCCAGGCGCCGAGGTCGATCTGTTTGCATCGGTCGGAACAGAACGGGCGGAAGCGGTTTTCAGGGGTCCAGCGGACATCCTTGCCGCAAGTGGGGCATTTGACGACAGTAGGCATACGGTCAGGCAGTCAATCGCAAAACGGAACAAATAACGAATATAGGGGTATTTCGCGCCGCTTCAAAGGCGCGCCCCTCGATCCGGATTTAGCGGGCGAACGTTGCGGTCCGGGTTGTAGGACTGTTCACAGGCTGCACAGCGTGAGCTGAAACGGTACGTCGACATCCACGGCGCGCGGACGCAGATCGCCGTCCTGCACCGTGAAGCGCACCCACAGCATGTACTTGTTGGCGCTCGCCTCTGGAATCACCCGCAATTCAGGTGCCACGCGAACCTGCATCAATTGATATGAACGGCCCGACAGCATCTGCTGGTAGCTGCCTTGCATCCCCATTACTTTCGACGCCTGACCGGACTCGCGCGCGAGCCGCAGAACGATGGTCGCCGCGTCGCGCAGCGGCAGCAGCGGCGTGACCCATTTGGCGATGTCCTGGCGGCGTTGATCGGGATGAAGCTGCTGCCACGCGTAGTAGGACGGCAGGTCGAATTTGCAGGTGCCACCGGGAATGATCGCGCGGCTGCGAATGCTGGCGAGCCACTCGTTGTCTGCAAGATGCTGGCCGGTCTTGCCCTGCATCTGCCCAAGCCCGGCGAGGGTCTGTTCGATTTCGCCGAGCACGGCTTCCAGCGCGTTCTGCTCGATTCCCGGATTGCCACGGAACGGCGCGAGCGTTTGCCGTTGACGTTCGAGTTCTTTCATCAGATCCGATTTCAGATCCGCGCGACCCGCAACCTCTGAGATTTCGAACAACGTTGTCAGTGCGACGTGATGTTCCCTGGCGTCTTCCTGAGTCAGAAAGAACGTGAAGCGCTCGAACAGGTCTTCGAGGCGCAGCAGCGTCCGGATTCGCTCGTTGAAGGGATACTCGTAAAGGATCAAGCGGGCTCGCCTCGGGCGTGGTCGGTGACGGGAATGCAGAACATTCTAATGCCGTGAGACTACCCTAGCAATCACACACTTTTTCAGCACGCATTCGCAACTTTTTTCACGTGTTTCGGGTGGTTTCTGCGTGCTTCGGTAAACGCGGTGCCGCAAAGTTCTGCGGATAGGCGATGACTGGCGCTCGGTGTTCGTGCGCTGCACGCGCGTCCGCCTTGCGCGCGGGTCCGCCTGCGGCTCACGTGCCCGCGAGCGACAGGTACGCGCGATGCTGCGCGTCGACTTGCACTTTCAGCGCGTCGAGCGGCGCGTTGTCGTTGTCGATCACGTCGTCGGCGGCGGCGAGCCGCGCTTCGCGCGTGGCCTGGCGAGCGATGATCGCCAGCACCTGGTCGCGGCCGAAGCCGTTGCGGCTCATCACGCGCGAGATCTGCGTCTCTACGCTGCAATCGACCGTGAGTACGCGGTTCACACGGCCCTTCCAGCTACCGGACTCGACCAGCAGCGGCACCACCACGATCACGTATGGGCCTTGCGCTTCGCGCTGCTCGCGGTTGGTCTCCGCACGAATCAACGGATGCGTGATGGCTTCGAGACGCTTGCGGGCGCCGTCGTCGCTGAATACCAGTTCGCGCATGCGGGCGCGGTCGAGCGAGCCATCTGCTGCGACGAACGCAGCGCCGAATTCAGCGGCAATTTGCGGCATCGCCATTCCGTGTGGCGCGGTGATGTGGTGCGCGATCAGATCGGTGTCGACAAGCGGCACACCGTGCGCGGCGAACAGATCGGCGACGGTCGATTTGCCGCTGCCAATGCCGCCGGTCAGTCCCACGACGAACATGCTTCAGCCTCCCAGAGCCAGATAAAGCGGTGTGCCGAGAAACAGCGTGAGCGCGCCGCCCGCCGCGAGAAACGGCCCGAACGGCAACGGCTCTTCGAAGCGCATGCGGCCGCGCCAAGTGGCCGCGAGGCCGACCACCGCGCCGGCGACCGCCGCGATCAACACGATCTGCGGCAACGCGGCCCAGCCGAGCCATGCGCCAAGTGCCGCGAGCAGTTTGAAATCGCCGTAGCCCATGCCCTCGACGCCGCGCACCAGCCGGAACAGCCAATACACGACCCACAGCACCAGATAGCCGAAGATAGCGCCGAGCACCGCATCGTGCAGGCTCGCGAACATCCCGTTGAAGTTGACGATGATGCCCGCCCACAAAAGCGGCAGCGTCATCGAGTCCGGCAGCAGGTGAGTGTCGATGTCGATCGCGCTCATTGCGAGCAGCGCCGCGCACAGTCCGAACGCGGCGAGCGCCGTGAGGGTCGGGCCGAACAGCGCGAGTGCGCCTGCCGCGAACGCGGCGCTGGCAATTTCGAGCAGCGGATAGCGCAGGCTCACGTGCGCATTGCACGCGGAGCAACGTCCGCGCAGCAGCAGGTAGCTGAGCACCGGCAGGTTCTCCCACGCGCTCAGAACGTGGCCGCAGTGCGGACATGCGCTGCGCGGCACCCACAGGTTGTAGCGCACCGGCAGACCATCGTTTTGCGGCGGTTCGTTGGTCTCGTCGCTGTTCTCCGCGCGCCATGTACGCTCCAGCATGATCGGCAGCCGATGCACGACCACGTTCAGGAAGCTGCCGATCACCAGGCCGAACACGATTGCGAACGTGATCTGCACGCCGGTGGGCAAGCTGCCGAACGCGAGGCCGAGACCGGCCGCGAAGCGGCCCGGCAGCAAGCCCGAGAGCAGACTGGAAGAAGTTTCTGGCACGAGTGAAAGCGGAGCCTGCATGGATAAGGGATGGATTCGGCTGCGATCCTACACCACGTTGCCGAGTTGAATAATGGGAAGATACATCGCGATCACAAGGCCGCCGACCAGCGTCCCCAGCACGACGATCACGAACGGCTCGCACAGGCTGGAAAGCGTGCCGATCTTTTCGTCTACCTGACGATCCGCGAGTGACGCCACGTCGATCAACATGGTGTCCAGTGCTCCGGACTCCTCGGCGACCGCGACCGGCTGCACGACTTCAGGCGGAAAGCAGCGCGAAGCGCGCATCGCTGCGGCGAGCCGTTCGCCGCGCCGCAGCCGCGCGGCGATCTCGGCTGTCGCGCGATCGAAGAAGGCGTTGCCCGTGGCGTGAGTCAGCGAATCGAACGCGTCAGCGAGCGGCGTGCCCGCCGATAACAAGGTGCCGAGCGCGCGGCTCCAGCGCGCCGCGCATAGCGTGCCCAGCAGCGGACCGGCGACCGGCAATCTCAGCGATAAACGCGCGAACCGGATGCGAGCCGTTTCGGAACGCCGCAGCAGAAACGTCCCAGCCGAGGTCAATGCGAAGATCATCGCGAACGCCGGTATGCTCCAGCGCGCCGCTCCGGACGATAACGCCAGCACGAACCGCGTCGGGGCGGGCAGCGTCGCGCCGAAGCCGTCGAAGATCTGCTTGAAGGTCGGCACGACCCATACCAGCAACGCCGCGCTAATGGCGATGGCCAGCAACAGGATCGCCCCCGGATAGGTCAATGCCGCGCGCACCTTGGCGCGTTGCGCGGCGGCGCGCTCGCGATCGTCGGCGATTCTGGCGAGGACGGCGGCCAGGGCGCCGGCCGCCTCGCCCACTTCGACGAGCTGGCAATACAGCGCATTGAATTGCGCGGGGTGCCGTCGTAGTGCCGCCGAGAAACGCAGGCCCGCAGTGATATCGCGCGCCAGTGCGCCGACGATGCGCGGCATGCCCTGCCGGCTCGACGCCTGCGCTTGTGCGAGCAGGTCCAGCGCGGGCGCGAGCGGCAAGCCGGCACGCAGCAGACTGGCGAGCTGCCGGGTGAACAGCGTGACTTCGGCGGCGCGAGCTGTCGGGCGCGGCGCCGGCCCGCGCGCCGTGAGTTCGACGATGAACAGGCTCTCGCGCTTGAGCATGGTTCGCGCAGCGCCCGCGTCCGGCGCGACCAGCGTGCCGCTTTTGTGGATGCCGTCGGCATCGACGCCGCGCCACGCAAAGTGCACGTCGGCCGCAATGGGCTGGTGAATCGTGGCGGTGTTCATGCGACCTCAGTGGCGGCCAGCGCTTCAGCGAGACTGGTGGTGCCGTCGCGCACACGCGCCAACGCCGCGTCGCGCAAGGTCCCTACCTGTTCAATTTGCGCGAGCCGCGCAAGCTCGTGCGTGCCGGCGCTCGCCACGATCAGCTCGCGCATCGCATCGGAGACGGGCATCACTTGATGAACCCCGACGCGGCCCCGGTAGCCGATGCCGTGGCAAGCCGCGCAGCCGGTCGGCGCGTAGGGCTGCCAACCGTCGAGTTGATGCTCGTCGAAGCCCGCCGCGCGCAGCGCCGCAGCCGATTGCGGCGCGGGCGCGCGGCATGCGACGCACAGACGCCGCACCAGCCGCTGCGCTGTGATCATCCGCAACGCAGCCGCGAGGTTGTAGGGCTCGACGCCGATGTCGATCAGGCGCGCGACGGCCGCGGGCGCGTCGTTCGTGTGCAAGGTCGACAGCACGAGGTGGCCGGTTTGCGCGGCTTTCACGGCGACATCGGCGGTTTCGTTATCGCGGATTTCGCCGACCATGATCACGTCGGGGTCCTGTCGCAGAAAGGCGCGCAGCGCCACCGCGAACGTCAGCCCTGCCTTTTCGCGCACGCTCACCTGATTGATACCGGCCAGTTGAATTTCCGCTGGGTCCTCCACCGAGCACAGATTGCGCGCCTCGCCATTCAGAAGATTGAGGAAGCAGTACAGCGACAGAGTCTTGCCGCTTCCTGTGGGCCCGGTCACGAGCACGAGACCGTGCGGCGCGCGAATCGCCGCATCGACCGTCACGCGTTGCTGCGGATCGAGGCCCAGCGAGTCGAGCGAAAGATCGGTGGGCAATGCATCGAGCCGACGTAGCACCAGCTTTTCGCCGAATAGCGTGGGCAAGGAGTTGACGCGGTAGTCTTCGACTCGGCCAGGCGACGTCGCGATGCGCAGCCGGCCGTCTTGCGGCACGCGCCGTTCGGCGATATCCATACGCGCCAGCACCTTCACACGCGTAATGAATGCATCGCGCAGATGAGCGGGCGGCTGCGCGATTTCATGCAGCACGCCGTCGATTCGCAAGCGCATGCGCCAGCCGTGCTCGGCCGGTTCGATATGCAGGTCCGACGCGTTGCGCCGGGTCGCTTCCTGCAACGTGTCGGTCAAAAGACGCACGGCTGGTGCGCTGTCGGGATCGGTGAGATGGGCCGCGTTACTTTCTGCGGCGAATGGATTGGGCTTCGCCCGTGGCGCGCCGTCGCTGTCGAATGCGATGGGCCGGGGTGGCGCCGACGACGTGGATTGAATAGGAGTTTGCACGAGAGACCGGGGATGAGCCGCCTGTAGAACATGACGGCTTCATCTTCCGGTAACGCGGCCGGCGCCGCCATTCAGCCATTCGGCTAATGGCGCGCGCCGTGCGGGTGTGCGATGCTGGCGGCGTCTCGAACCCTACGGCACGGCGCTTAGCGCAGCACGGCTTTGCCGGGCTTCGTGCGCGACGGCGGCCTGAACAGCTTGACCGTGCGAATCGCCTGATCGTCGCTGCGCATGACTTCGAGTTTGACGTCGCGAATTTGCACGCACACGTCGCCGTCGGGAATGTCTTCGAGAATTTCGAGGATCAGGCCGTTGAGCGTTTTCGGCCCGTCGGTGGGCAGCGTGAGTTGCAGCCAGCGGTTCAGTTCGCGCAGCGGCATGCTGCCCGCGACGATGCATTCGCCGTTCTCGTTCCAGCCGCCGCGCGAATTGGCGCTACGCGGAATCGACGTGGTGAATTCACCGATCAGCTCTTCGATGATGTCTTCCGGCGTGACTAGACCTTGCAGTTCGCCGTATTCGTTGACAACCAGCGCCGTGCGGTGACGGCTCTCCTGGAAGTATTGGAGCTGCTGGAAAACCGGCGTGCCGGTCGGCACGAAGTAGGGCTCGGCCAGCAATTCGCGCAGCGTCTCGCGCTCCAGCTCCTGGTTGTGCAGGGCCGCGAGCGTCTTGCGAACGTGCAGCACGCCCAGCACCCGGTCGATGTCACCCTGGTAGACGATCAGCTTGTTGTGATAGCAGGTTTCCAGTTGATGCAGGATCTGTTCGAACGGCGCCTCGAAGTCGAGCGCCTCGATGCGGCGGCGCGGGATCATCACGTCGTCGACGGAAATGTTTTCGAGGTCGAACAGGTTCAGCAGAATGCTACGGTGCTTGGTCGGCATGAAGCTGCCCGATTCCAGCACGATTGTGCGCAGTTCCTCGGTGGACAGGCGCTGATCGCGCGCGCCTTTCGTATTGATGTGCAGCACACGCAGGATGCCCGTCGCGAACAAATTCACGAACCAGACGAGCGGCTTGGCCACACGCATCATGGGCGCGATTAGCAGGCTGGCCGGCAGCGCAATCTTTTCGGGGAACGTCGCACCGACGATTTTCGGCGTGATTTCTGCGAACACGATGATCAGGAACGCGACGATGCCAGTTGCGATAGACAGCACGAGGTTGTTGCGGCCGAACGTGTGTAGCGCGATCGACGTGGTGAGCACCGGGATGATCGTATTGAACAGATTGTTGCCGATCAGTACGACACTCAGCAGTTGATCGGTGCGCGCGAGCAGGCTTTGGGTGGTCCTCGCACCGAGCGCGTTCTGATTGGCAAGATGTTTCAGCCGATGGCGGTTAAGCGCCATCATCGCTGTTTCGGAAATGGAAAAGAAGCTGGAGCAGATAAGCAGCAGAAAGACGGCGCCAATCTGCGCCCATAAGGGAAGTTGTTCCACGCGTCGTGCAGAATAGGGGAGAGGATGAGAGAATATAGCAGAGGGGGGCGGGGGAGCCGCCCGGGTAAGCGGTGTTGCGCGGGCAGACGGCGCACACCTGCGGGGAGGACCGCGCAGGAAGCAGGACAGAAGCAAGTCGCGCCCAAAACAAAAAACCGCCGAGCAAGCTGGGCGGTTTTTCGAGCCTTGAACTAACAAGGCAAATCTGGTCGGGGTGAGAGGATTCGAACCTCCGGCCTCTACGTCCCGAACGTAGCGCTCTACCAGGCTAAGCTACACCCCGATGTGTACTGCGGACTCGATTCAGACTAATCCGGCGTTTCAGTCCAGTTCAAGACTGCCTTGCCGTCGAGTAAGAACATAATTCTAGCAGGCTATCTTTGAAAATGGAACCGGGAAATGAAGAAATTGCTGCTGCCGCTGCCTGCGCTTCCTGCTTCGCGCATTCGAGTGTGTGATCCAGCGCGCCGGAACGCGTGATTGCGTCGAAAATCGTGTCGAAACGGGCCGTGCCGCCTTGCTCGATCGCTTCGCGCGCGAGCGCCGACTGCTCCGGCGTGCCGCGTTCGATCAGATAGATCAGCGGGAGCGTGGGCTTGCCTTCGCGCAGATCGTCGCCCGCGTTCTTGCCCATCGACTCTGCCGTGCCCGTGTAGTCGAGCCAGTCGTCCATGATCTGGAACGCGGTGCCGATGCGGCGGCCGAATTCCGCGGCGGCCGCTTCGGTTTTCGCGTCCGCGCCGGCCAGCACCGCGCCGAGTTGCGCGGCCGCCTCGAACAACTTGGCCGTCTTGTAGCGGATCACCTGCATGTAGCGGGCTTCGTCGACGTCCGCGTCGTGCATGTTCAGCAACTGCAGCACTTCGCCTTCGGAGATGATGTTGGTCGCCTCCGAGAGAATCTCCATCACGCGCATCTTGCCCACGCCGACCATCATCTGGAACGAGCGCGAGTAGAGAAAATCGCCCACCAGCACGCTCGCGGCGTTGCCGAACAGCGCATTGGCGGTCTGGCGGCCGCGCCGCAGATCGGATTCGTCGACCACGTCGTCGTGCAGGAGGGTCGCAGTGTGGATGAATTCGACCACCGCCGCCAGTTCGTGCCGGTGACCCGTGGTTTCGCCCAGCGCGCCCGCCACCAGCAGCAGTAGCGCGGGCCGGAGCCGTTTGCCGCCGGCGCTGATGATGTACTCGGAAATCTGGTTGATCAGCATCACGTCGGACGCAAGGCGGTGCCGGATGACGCGATTGACCTGCTGCATGTCTTCGGCGATCGGAGCGAGCAGGCTGGCGGCGTTGGAGGAGGGGGTGGCAGTCGACGACATGATGGCTGAATTGGGTAGTGCCGCGAATTATAAGGCGAATCGCGGCAGTTCCGGGTCGCAGGCTGCGGCGCGGCGCATTCGGGGCAGCGGCCGGGCCGTGCGCACGGGCGCTGCGACAAGGTCCCGGGCGCTGCGCAGGGTGGCTCTCAATGAGTTTTGACCGAGCAGCTAACTCTATGTATAATCACGGGTTTCCGCGCGCGGTGCGTGGGAAAAATGAATACAGAGTGAGGTTCTCAATGTACGCGGTCATAAAAACCGGTGGCAAGCAGTATAAAGTTGCCGTCGGCGAAAAACTTAAAGTAGAACAGATACCGGCAGACATTGACGCTGAAATCACGCTCGACCAGGTTCTCGCAGTGGGCGAAGGCGAATCGATTAAGTTCGGTACGCCGCTGGTCAGTGGGGCTTCCGTCAAGGCTACCGTCGTGTCGCAAGGTCGTCACGCAAAAGTGACCATCTTCAAGATGCGTCGCCGGAAGCACTACCAGAAGCATGGCGGCCACCGCCAGAACTATACCGAACTGCGCATCGACGCGATCAACGCGTAAGCGCACCGGTTAAGGAGCAAATCAAATGGCACACAAAAAGGCAGGCGGATCGTCCCGCAACGGCCGCGACTCTGAATCGAAGCGTCTCGGCGTGAAGGTTTACGGCGGCCAGGCTATCAACGCTGGTGGCATCATCGTGCGTCAACGCGGCACGCGTATGCACGCTGGTGACAACGTCGGTATCGGCAAGGATCACACCTTGTTCGCTCTGACGGACGGCCACGTCCAGTTCTCGACGAAAGGCGCAGCGAAGAAGCACATGGTCAACGTCGTCCCGGCAGCAGTCTGAGTTTTAGACTGGCACGGGCTTCAGGACCGGAAAAGGCCCCGCGAAGTTAGCGGGGCTTTTTTTATTGCGGCGCTTTCGCGGGATTCGCGGGGTCGATCGTCGATGCCGGCGCGGCTATGCCGTTCGGTCGATTGATCAACGCGTGGCGGGCGCGGCAAAATAGCAGCATCCGATAGCAACAAATCTGGCAGCACCATCTGGCAGCACACCACGGGACGGAGTTACGCATGAAGTTCATTGACGAAGCGAGGATTGAAGTCATCGCCGGCGACGGAGGGGATGGCAGCGCGTCGATGCGCCGCGAGAAATTCGTTCCGTTCGGCGGCCCTGATGGCGGCGACGGCGGACGGGGCGGCAGCGTGATCGCGGTCGCGGACCGCAACATCAACACGCTGATCGACTACCGCTACGCGAAAAAGCATCTGGCGCGTAACGGCGAAAACGGCCGCGGCTCGGACTGCTACGGCAAGGGCGGCGACGATATCACGCTGCGCATGCCGGTCGGCACCACGATTACCGACATGGAAACCGGCGAGCTGATCGCCGACCTGACCGAGCACAACCAGAGCGTGCAGATCGCGCAGGGCGGTGCGGGCGGTCTCGGCAATCTGCATTTCAAATCCAGCACGAACCGCGCGCCGCGCCAGAAGACCGACGGCAAGCCGGGCGAGCGCCGCATGGTGCGCCTCGAGTTGAAGGTGCTGGCCGACGTGGGCCTGCTCGGCATGCCGAACGCCGGCAAATCGACGTTCATCTCGTCGGTGTCGAACGCCAAGCCGAAGATCGCCGACTACCCGTTCACCACGCTCGCGCCGAATCTCGGCGTGGTGCGCGTCGGGCCGAGCCGCAGCTTCGTGATCGCCGACATTCCCGGTTTGATCGAAGGCGCGGCGGAAGGCGCTGGCCTCGGTCACCAGTTCCTGCGTCACCTGCAACGTACCGGCTTGTTGCTGCACATCGTCGACCTCGCACCGTTCGACGAAGCGGTCGATCCAGTCGCGGAAGCCAAAGCGATCGTCAACGAACTGCGCAAGTACGACGATCTGCTGTATCAAAAGCCGCGTTGGCTCGTGCTCAACAAGCTCGACATGGTGCCCGAAGACGAGCGTGAAGCGCGAGTTTCGGCATTCCTCGAAGGATTCGGCTGGGAAGGCCAGGTGTTCGAAATTTCGGCGCTGACCGGCCAGGGTTGCGAGAACCTTTGCTACGCGGTGTTCGACTACATCTCCGCGCATTCGGACGCGCAACGCGCGGCGGAAGCCGAAGATCTCGCCGCCGACGTGCGTTTCCGCGAGAAGCCGCAAGCACCGGCCGCGGCCGACGGGTCCGGCGCCGACCCGCAGGAATAGTAAAGCTCGAGCGCCGGCGCCTGGGTGGGCTGCCGGCTTGCATCACGCGTCATCTTGGGAGACCGCGCACAATGCGATCCGTCATCGCAGATTCACGGCGATTGGTAGTGAAAGTCGGTTCGAGCCTCGTCACGAATGACGGGCGCGGCCTCGATCATGCTGCGATCGGCCGCTGGGCCGCGCAGATTGCCGCCCTGCGCGCGCAAGGCAAGGAAGTGGTGCTGGTCAGTTCGGGCGCCATCGCCGAAGGAATGCAGCGGCTCGGTTGGACCAAAAGGCCACGCGAAATCGACGAATTGCAGGCAGCTGCGGCCGTCGGTCAAATGGGCCTTGCGCAGGTGTACGAAAGCCGCTTTGCCGAGCACGCCATTCAGACCGCGCAGATTTTGCTGACCCACGCCGACCTGGCCGACCGCGAGCGCTATCTGAACGCGCGCTCCACGTTGCTCACGCTGCTGCGTCTGGGCGTGGTGCCGATCATCAACGAGAACGACACGGTCGTCACCGACGAAATCAAGTTCGGCGACAACGACACGCTGGGCGCGCTGGTCGCCAATCTGATCGAAGGCGATGCGCTCGTCATCCTTACTGATCAGCAAGGTCTCTTCACCGCCGACCCGCGCAAGGACCCGAACGCGACGCTCGTTCAGCAGGCCGATGCCGGTGCGCCGGAGCTCGAAGCGATGGCAGGCGGTGCGGGCTCGAGCCTCGGTCGCGGCGGCATGCTGACCAAGATTCTCGCCGCGAAGCGCGCAGCTCACAGCGGCGCGAATACGGTGATCGCGAGCGGGCGTGAAGCGGATGTGTTGTCGCGCCTGGCCTCGGGCGAGGCGATCGGCACGCAGTTGATAGCGCGCACTGCGCGGATGGCAGCGCGCAAGCAATGGATGGCCGACCATCTGCAGGTGCGAGGCCACGTGGTGATCGACGACGGCGCGGTTGAAAAGCTGACCGCTGGCGGAAAGAGTTTGCTGCCCATCGGTATTGTCGGTGTGCAGGGCGCGTTTGCGCGCGGCGAGGTGATCGCTTGCCTGAGCGCCGCAGGGCGTGAAGTGGCGCGCGGCCTGACGAACTACAGCAGCTCGGAAACCAAGCTGATTCAGCGGCGTCCGAGCGGCGAAATCGAATCGGTGCTCGGCTACATGCTGGAGCCCGAGTTGATCCATCGCGACAACCTGGTGCTGGTCTGATTCGCTGACCGGCACGCGCGAGCGGCTTATGAAAAAAGCCGTTCCAGCTTGTGCTGGAACGGCTTTTTTCATATCCATAACGTGCCCAGACTGAAGGCACGCGCAAACGAGACGCGTCTCAGTGAATCAACGAGGTCGCGGTGCGCTTGTAGCGGATGTTCTCGACAATCTGCTTGGCGTTGCCGGTGGGAATCTTGTTCGCGCACATGTAATCCTGATACAGCGCCGCGTGATACGCGTTCAGCGCGCCGTTCTCGATGCGCGAGAACTCGTTGGCGACCGTCCTGTCCCAGCCGTCGTGATCTGCGTTCAGGCCCGCATACAGGCGCCATTCGTAGGTGTCGCAGCGAATCCCTTCGTAGTTCACATTGCGGGCGCCGCCCGGACTCGTCACGACCACGGTATAGCGCACCACGCCGTCGGAGCCCACGCTCAACGAGTTCCGATCGATCGCAAACTGCAGCGGCGTATTGCCCGACACTTCGAAAGGCAGCAGATTCGAGTCTTGCGGCAGCGGCGGCAAGGTGTCCACCTTGTTTTCAACCCAGTTGCCTTTGCGGTCGAGCAGGTAGACAAACGTGCTGTCGTCCTTATTGGTGGGTTTGCCGGCGCTCGAACAGCCAGCCAGCAGGGCGCCGGTGGCGACGCACGCCACGACGAGTGCAAGTGCTTTCAATATGGTTTCCTCGAAACACTGGCGCGGCTCGAGGAGCCGCGCCAGTAGAGGCGGCGTGGACAGCCGCACAGAGTTGTTAATTGCGCACGCCCGGGCGGAGTAGCGAGCCGGCGGTCTCGCCAGCCGATTCGTCTTCGTGCTCCGGACCGGCGCCCACTTCGGCCGCTGACCTGGAGCCCGAACCGCAATCGGACGCGATTGTGACGTGAACCGATGTTTCGATGCTGACGGACGTTATGGAAGTCACCGTCATTACCGTGGAATCCGGTGGACTTTCCATTGTCGACGCTATCCGTGGATAACGCGACACATGGTGCCCGCCAGGTTTTTCCGCACGCGGCGCAGCTCGGCGCATGAAACGGGATAGCTCCGTCAGCGCCAACTGATACACATCCCGCTTGAACTCGATCACACAGTCGAGCGGCACCCAGTACTCGTTCCAACGCCACGCATCGAACTCAGGGTGGTCGGTGGCGCGCAAGCAGATGTCGCAATCGCGTCCTACCATCCGAAGCAAGAACCAGATTTGTTTCTGGCCGCGGTAATGACCGCGTACTTCGCGCTTGATGAACTTGTCAGGCACCTCGTAACGCAACCAGTCGCGCGTGCGACCGATCACCTTGACGTGCTCAGGAAGCAACCCGGTTTCTTCGTGTAACTCCCGATACATCGCTTGCACAGGGGTCTCTCCGTACTTGATGCCCCCTTGCGGAAACTGCCAGGAATGTTCACGGAGCCGTTTGCCCCAAAACACCTCGTTGTGCGCGTTCAAGAGGATGATGCCGACGTTCGGGCGAAAGCCTTCACGATCCAGCATACAACCACCTTCGAATCCTTTAAAATTGCTTTGATTATAAACAGATAACGGGCCTGACGCACCGAATCGACCCAGAATGGAACGATTCGCCGCAAAAGGCCCGCGTTTGCGGTAGCCTGTCAGTCTTTCCGCGCCTTATCCGTTGTGCAAGAAGCTTTGCGCCACGGCTTCGGGGCCGCGATCGGGCAGCGCTGGCGGTTGTCACGCAAACCGTACCGGCTCTGCGCCGGATCTGTGTCGATTCCCCACTGTTTTCACCTTTCGGGCGGTCCCTCCGGTGCCGCCGCTTTTGGAAAATCTGAATGAAAGCTTCCCGTTTCTTTATCGGCACGCTGAAAGAAGCTCCCGCCGACGCCGAAATCGTCAGCCACAAGCTCATGGTGCGCGCCGGCATGATCCGCCGCGTCGCCGGCGGTATCTATAACTACCTGCCGGTCGGCCTGCGCTCGATCCGCAAGGTGGAAAACATCGTGCGCGAAGAAATGAACCGGGCGGGCGCGATCGAGTTGCTGATGCCGTCGGTGCAGCCGGCCGAGTTATGGCAAGAATCGGGCCGCTGGGAAAAGTACGGCCCCGAGTTGCTGCGTTTCAAGGACCGCAAGCAATCGGACTTCGTACTCGGACCGACGCACGAAGAAGTGGTCACGGACATCGCGCGCAACCAGATCAAGAGCTACCGCCAGTTGCCGGTGAACTTCTATCAGGTGCAGACGAAGTTCCGCGACGAGATCCGTCCGCGTTTCGGCGTGATGCGCGGCCGCGAGTTCATCATGAAAGACGCGTACTCGTTCGACAAGGACGCTGAAGGTCTGCGCGAGACGTATCGCAAGATGTACGACGCGTATGTGCGGATCTTCACGCGCCTCGGCCTGGACTTTCGCGCGGTGGCGGCGGACAACGGTTCGATCGGCGGCAGCGGCTCGCACGAATTCCACGTGATCGCCGACACCGGTGAAGACGCGATCGCCTACTGCCCGACCTCGGACTTCGCGGCGAACGTCGAAGCGGCTGAAGCGCTGCCGCTCTACGCGCAACGCGCGGCGCCGGCTGAAGAGATGACGAAGACCGCCACGCCCGGCAAGGCGAAGTGCGAGGCCGTCGCCGAACTGCTGAACATTCCGCTCGAACGCACGATCAAGTCGATCGTCCTGGCAACGGAAAACGAAGGCGCCGAGCCGACCATCTGGCTGCTGATGCTGCGCGGCGATCACGATCTGAACGAGATCAAGGCAAGCAAGCTGCCGGGTCTGGCCGACTTCCGCATGGCGACCGAAGCCGAGATTATCGAGACCTTCGGCACGCCGCCGGGTTACCTCGGTCCGATCAACACGAAGAAGCCGGTCAAGGTCGTCGCGGATAGTACGGTCGCGAACATGAGCGACTTCGTGGTCGGCTCGAACGAGGTGGATTACCACACCACCGGCGTGAACTGGGGCCGCGATCTGCCGGAGCCGTTCGTCGCCGACATTCGCAACGTGAAGAAGGGCGATCCGTCGCCGGACGGCAAGGGTGAGATCGACATCTGCCGTGGTATCGAAGTGGGCCACGTGTTCCAGCTCGGCCGCAAGTATTCGGAAGCGATGAACGCCAACTGCCTCGACGAAACCGGCAAGCCGCAGCCGATGGAAATGGGCTGCTACGGTATCGGCATCACGCGCATTCTCGGCGCCGCGATCGAACAGAATTTCGACGAGAAGGGCATCATCTGGCCGGAGTCGATTGCGCCGTTCGAAGTCGTACTGTGCCCGATGGGCTATGACCGTAGCGATGCCGTGCGAGAGCAGGCCGACAAGTTGTACGCGGCCCTGGTCGAAGCGGGCATCGACGTGATCCTCGACGACCGTGGCGAGCGCCCGGGCGTGATGTTCGCCGACTGGGAGTTGATCGGCGTGCCGCATCGTCTGGTGATCGGCGACCGTGGTCTGAAGGACGGCAAGCTCGAATACCAGGGCCGCCGCGACGCAGAGGCGACGCTGCTGCCGGTCGAGGAAGCGGCGCAGACGGTGATCGGGAAAGTTCGCGCAGCGTTGGCGCGCTAAGCGGAGCGGACAGTGGAGTACACCTTCCTGTCCGCGACCGTCCTGCTGATTCTGATCACCGATCCACTCGGCAATATTCCGCTCTTCATCAGTTGCCTGCGCAGCGTGTCGCCCGAGCGTCGCACGGTTGTCATTCTGCGCGAGGTGGCGATCGCGTTCGTGATCCTGCTGGCTTTCATGGTGTTGGGGCAGGGCTTCCTGCGCATGATGAGTCTGAGCGACCAGTCAATGCGCATCGGCGGCGGGATCGTGCTGTTTCTGATCGCGCTCAGAATGGTGTTCCCGCATCCGGACGGTCCGTTCGGCGGCGACGCGCGCGGCGGCGAGCCGCTGATCGTGCCGCTCGCGATTCCCGCACTGGCGGGGCCGTCGGCGCTCGCAACGGTGATGCTGCTGACATCGCAGGCGCCCGGCAAGACATTCGAATGGATCGGCGCGCTGACCGTCACGATGATCGTCTGCGCGATCGTGCTGATGCTGGCCGAACGCATTCAGAAGTGGCTGGGCGAGCGCACGATGGCGGCCTTCGAGCGGCTGATGGGGCTGGTGCTGGTGGCGATCTCGGTCGAGATGATGCTGGGCGGTATCCGGGCTTTCGTGCATCAACTGTGAGCCTGGGAGCGGCGAGCCATGCAGCGCTAGCCGCGCAGGTTCCCGCCTTGCTCTTTTCGTTGCTCTTCACCGCACCAACAAAAAAGCGGCCCGCGCGGGCCGCTTTTTCTACGCCGGTTTCTCAACCGGCATGCCGCGTCACCGCGGCAACTCCAAACGCGCAATTCACGCGCCTTCCGTCAACGCGCGAATAGTCGGCAGGTTGCGCCAGTAACCCTTCGCGTCCATGCCGCAGCCGAACACATAGCGGTCCGGCACTTCGAAGCCGCAGTAATCCGGGCGCAGCGGCTTGGCCTTCGGAATGATCTTCTCGCACAGCACCGCGCTCAGGAAGCGCTTCGCGCCCATCGCGAGAATGCGGTCTCGGATCGCGGCCATTGTCTCGCCTTCGTCGAGGATGTCGTCGAGCACCAGCACGACGCGATCTTTCACCGACTCGGCCGGCGCGACACGCCATTGCATCTCGTTGCCGCCCTTGGTGGTGTTACGGTAGCGGGTCAGATGGATGTAGTCGAACTCGAGCGGGAAATCGAGGTGCGGCAGCAGCATGCCGGTGAACACCGCGGCGCCGCCCATCACCGACAGCACGAGCGGGAAGTCCTCGCTCATCTCGTCGCGGATGGCGGCAGCCATGCCGCTGATCGACGCGTTGACGTCGCTGGCCGAAACGATTTCTTCGGAGTGGCTGAAAATGTGGAGGGCTTCTTCGCGGTTCATGACGTCTGACGGGCGATAACTGGGTACATAGTGTGGGTGAGAGCGGCGGCTTGCGGTACAGAATAACGCACGAATCCTGAGTCAGCCGCGCGTTCCGCAATTTCTGCGCACAAGCGCGGCCGCCGTTATGGTCAAGCTTAGCGCATGCCGGGCAACATGCCCTTCATGCCGCGCATCATCTTTTGCAGATTGCCGCCCTTGAGCTTCTTCATCATCGTGCGCATCTGGTCGTACTGGTTCAGCATGCGGTTGACTTCCTGCACCTGCACGCCCGCGCCCGCGGCGATGCGGCGCTTGCGGGTGGCCTTGATCAGATCGGGCTTGGCGCGCTCCAGCGGCGTCATTGAATTGATGATGCCTTCCATGCGGCGCATCTGCTTTTCGGCCTGGCTCATATCGGCGCCGGCGGCGGCTTGCTGGAACTGCGCGGGCAGCTTGTCCATCAGCGACGACAGGCCGCCCATGCCCTTCATTTGCGTGAGCTGCGCGCGGAAATCGTTGAGGTCGAAGTCGCCGCCTTTCTTGACCTTGTCGGCGAGCTTCTGCGCAGCCTGGACGTCCACGCCGCGTTGCGCCTCTTCGACGAGGGCAAGAATGTCGCCCATGCCGAGAATCCGGTTCGCCATCCGGTCCGGATAGAACACTTCGAGGCCGTCGAGCTTTTCCGCGACGCCGACGAACTTGATCGGCTTGCCCGTCACGTGACGCACGGAGAGCGCCGCGCCACCGCGCGAGTCGCCGTCGAGCTTGGTGAGCACCACGCCGGTGAGCGGCAGCGCGTCGCTGAACGCCTTGGCGGTGTTGACCGCGTCCTGGCCGAGCATCGCGTCGACGACGAACAGCGTTTCAGCCGGTTTCAATTCACGGTGAAGCGCGGCGATTTCCTGCATCATCGCTTCGTCGATACCCAGACGGCCAGCCGTGTCGACCAGCAGCACGTCGTGATAGTGGCGCTTGGCCCAGTCCACGGCGGCGCGCGCGATATCGACCGGCTTCTGATCCGGTTCCGACGGGAAGAAATCCGCGCCGACCTGCTCGGTCACCGTCTTCAACTGCGCGATAGCAGCGGGGCGGTAGACGTCGCACGAAACGGTCAGGACCTTCTTCTTGTACTTTTCGCGCAGCAGCTTGGCGAGCTTGCCGACCGTGGTCGTCTTACCCGCGCCCTGCAGACCCGCCATCAGGATGACGGCCGGCGGCGTGACGGCGAGATTGAGCTCGACGGCTTTGCCTTCGTAGTCGCCGCCGATGATGGCGGTCAGCTCGCGCTGCACCACGCCGACCAGCGCCTGACCCGGCGACAGGCTGCTGATGACCTCCTCGCCGAGCGCCTTTTCCTTCACCTTGGCGATGAACTCGCGCACGACGGGCAGCGCCACGTCGGCCTCGAGCAGCGCGAGGCGGACTTCGCGCAGCATTTCCTGGGTGTTCGCCTCGGTGAGCCGGGCTTCGCCGCGCAGCGTCTTGACGACGCGCGCCATCCGTTGAGTCAGATTGTCGAGCATGGGGAGCGATGAACAGTGCGGCCCGGGCAGCGCGCGACGCGGAAGACGTCGTGGAGTTGGGGCCTAGTGTAAACTTCGAATATGGATATTGTACTGTATGCCCTCACTGCGCTCCTCTACGGCGGTCTCGCCGTGGCTGGCTGGCGCTCGCACCGGCACGCCACCGCGCGCCCCATGCTCGAGAGCGTGCCGCCGATGCCCGCCGCCGCGAACGCGTCGGCCGCTTCGGGCATGAGCACGCCGGGCCGTGCGCTGCTGTTCGTCGCGCTGCTCGCGCACGGCTTGCTGCTGCATACCACCATCTTTCCGCAGAACGCGATGGTGTTCGGCTTCGCGTTCGCGCTGTCGGCAATGTTCTGGCTCGGCGCCGGCATTTACTGGATCGAGAGTTTTTTCTTTCCGCTCGACGGGCTGCGTCTGCTGGTGTTGCCGCTCGCGTGCGTCGCGTCGCTGTTGCCGCTCGCGTTCAACGGCGTGCGCGTGCTGCCGTATTCGGCCGCGCCGCTGTTCAAGCTGCACTTCCTGATCGCCAACATCGCATATGGTCTGTTTGCGATCGCGGCGCTGCACGCGATTCTGATGCTGCTCGTCGAGCGCCGCCTGCATGCGATGCGCGGCGGCAACGCACAGCGGCATGCGGGCGCAGCGGGCAACGGCTGGCTGTTCGGCTGGCTCGATACGCTGCCGCCGCTCTTGACGTTGGAGAAGCTGCTGTTCCGTCTGATCGGCGCAGGTTTCATCTTGCTGACGCTCACGCTCGTGTCGGGCATCCTGTTCAGCGAGCAACTGGTCGACCGCGCGTTGCGGCTCGATCACAAGACCGTCTTCGCGATTCTTTCGTGGGTGATGTTCGGCGCGCTGCTGACGGCGCGCAAGGTATCCGGCTGGCGCGGCCGTGCGGCATTGCGCTGGGTGCTGGCGTCGTTCGTCGCGTTGTTGCTGGCGTACGTCGGCAGCCGTTTTGTTTTTGAGGTGCTGTTGCACCGTGCCGTAGTGTGAGCGTGTCCCCATGCGACAAATATTTCTGCTGATCCTGTTGTTCATCGTCGGTCAATGGCTGGTGAAGGCGCTGCGTCGTCATGACGCGCAAGCAACCCAGCGCGGCGCCGGCGCCAAAGGGACGAACGGCGGCGCGCGTCCCTCCGACGCTCCGCAACTCGCCGAACCGATGATCCGTTGCGCCGAGTGCGGCGTGCACGCGCCGAAGAGCGACTCGGTGACGGTGGCCGGGCAGCCGTTCTGCAGCACCGCGCACGCTCAGCGCCACGCCGCACGACCCACGGGCCGCGACGCCCGATGAGCGTCGAGTTCACCGTCGACGCCGACGGTTGGGTCGCCGCAGCACGCAAACTGCCATCACCGAATTTCGAAGCGCGGCCCGTAGGGGCCGTGCCGACGCTGATCGTCGTCCACAACATCAGCCTGCCGCCCAACGAGTTCGGCGGCACGGCGATCGCCGAGCTGTTCCAGAACACGCTCGACTGCGATGCTCACCCGTACTACGACTCACACCTGCGCGGCGTGCGAGTGTCCGCGCATTTCGTGATTCATCGCGACGGCGCGCTCGAACAGTTCGTGTCGTGCAACGAGCGCGCGTGGCACGCGGGGCCGTCGAATTTTTTCGGCCGCGAGCGCTGCAATGATTTCTCTATCGGCATCGAGCTGGAGGGCAGCGACACCACTGCCTTCGAAGCGGCGCAATACCGCACGCTCGGGGCGCTGGTGAGCGCGCTGAAGGCGCGCTATCCGCTCGAAGCGCTTGCCGGTCACTCGGACATCGCACCGGGCCGCAAGACCGATCCAGGGCCTCATTTCGAGTGGCATCGTCTGCAAAGCGACACGTCCCTCGCTGATCAGTATTTCCCCTATCTCAAGTTTTCCGAAACGCCGTAACGACCTTCGCACGAGTTCGCGTGATCCGAGGAGAGCAAGGCGCCGCCTTGTTCTCCGGGGAGTCGGCTTCGCGCCGCGCGATGCAAATGTCAAGACTTTGAAGGCAAATAAATCGATTTGATCTGCCTTGAATCTCCACTATACTTGGTGCCACAAATTCAGTTTCGCACTATATCTTGTGTTTGGTGTGCATAAGTCTGTGCATAACCGAGTGCATAAGTTATGCGGCGCCCGCTCTCCGAGCATGGCGCCGCAAGCATTCCAGGTAGCGAAAAAAAATTCCTGTGGCGCAGCCGGTAGGACCACCGGCGGCATCCAGAAGCATTCAGGAAAGGGGCGTAGCAAGTGATCGCGACACACACGATGAAGACCGTTACGAATTCGAACCAGGCTTCATCGCAGTCGCATCCCGCCAACCGGCCCGGCCGGCCTTTTTCCTGCACCCCATCGCTTGCGCACGCGCCGGCGCAGCGTTCGATTTAATCCGCGGCACCCGCCGCAACATTTCCAAGACCAGGAGCTTTGCACATGCAAACCACCGACAACGTGACGACCCGGTATGAGGGCTCACCGACTGGCCAGGCCTTCGGCCAGACACAAGGCGCGCAGGCGCTCGCGCCGCAGACGACCTACGCCGACTACAAGGTGATCCGTCGCAATGGCAGCGTGGTGTCGTTCGAACCGTCGAAAATCGCCATCGCCGTGACGAAGGCATTCCTGGCCGTCAACGGTGGGCAAGGCGCGGCATCGGCGCGGGTGCGCGAACTGGTCGAGCAACTCACGCAGAACGTGGTGCGCGCGCTCGTGCGCAGCCGCCCGAATGGCGGCACGTTCCATATTGAAGACATTCAGGATCAGGTCGAACTCGCGCTGATGCGCGGCGGCGAGCACAACGTCGCGCGTGCTTACGTGCTGTATCGCGAGAAGCGCACGCAGGCTCGCGGCCACGACGAGCAGGTCGCCGCCAGCGCACCGGGTCTGAACGTCACCGACAACGGCGTCACCCGTCCGCTGGATCTGGCTGCGCTGCGCGGCATCATCGAATCCGCTTGCGCGAACCTGGGCGACGCCGTGAGCGCCGACCCGATCATCGCGGAAACGGTGAAGAACCTGTACGACGGCGTGCCGATGAGCCAGGTCTACGACTCGGCGATTCTGGCTGCGCGCACGATGATCGAAAAGGACCCGGCGTACAGCCAGGTCACGGCGCGCATCCTGCTGCACACGATCCGCCGCGAGATCCTCGAAGAAGAAGTCACGCAAGCCGAGATGGGCGAGCGCTACGCCGAGTACTTCCCGCAGTTCATCAAGCGCGGCGTGCAAGCCGAACTGCTCGACGACAAGCTGCTGCAGTTCGACCTGAAGCGCCTCGGCGCCGCGCTCGACAACAACCGCGACCTGCAATTCGGCTACCTCGGTCTGCAAACGCTATACGACCGCTACTTCCTGCATCACGACAACGTGCGCATCGAAATGCCGCAGGCATTCTTTATGCGTGTCGCAATGGGCCTGTCGCTCAACGAGATCGACCGCGAAGCGCGCGCGATCGAGTTCTACAACGTGCTGTCGAGCTTCGACTTCATGTCGTCCACGCCCACTTTGTTCAACTCGGGTACCCGCCGCTCGCAACTGTCGTCGTGCTACCTGACCACGGTCGACGACGACCTCGACGGCATCTACGAAGCGCTGAAGGAAAACGCGCTGCTGTCGAAGTTCGCCGGCGGCCTCGGCAACGACTGGACGCGCGTGCGCGCGCTCGGCTCGCACATCAAGGGCACCAACGGCAAGTCGCAAGGCGTCGTGCCGTTCCTGAAGGTCGTCAACGACACGGCGGTCGCCGTGAACCAGGGCGGCAAGCGCAAGGGGGCGGTGTGCGCGTACCTCGAAACGTGGCACCTCGACATCGAAGAATTCCTCGAGCTGCGCAAGAACACCGGTGACGACCGTCGCCGCACGCACGACATGAACACGGCGAACTGGATTCCCGACCTGTTCATGAAGCGCGTGATGGAAGGCGGCGACTGGACGCTGTTCTCGCCGTCCACCTGCCCGGACCTGCACGACAAGTTCGGCGCCGAGTTCGAAGCGGCTTACACGGCTTACGAAGACAAGGTCGCGCGCGGCGAGATCAAGCTGTTCAAGAAGATTCCGGCGGCACAGCTGTGGCGCAAGATGCTGGGCATGCTGTTCGAGACCGGCCATCCGTGGATCACGTTCAAGGATCCGTGCAATGTGCGCTCGCCGCAACAGCACGTCGGCGTGGTCCACTCGTCGAACCTGTGCACGGAAATCACGCTGAACACCAGCGACGCCGAGATCGCGGTCTGCAACCTCGGCTCGGTGAACCTCGTCGCGCACCTGAAGGAACAGGCCGACGGCACGCTGTCGCTCGACCACGACAAGTTGAAGCGCACCGTCAGCGTGGCGATGCGCATGCTCGACAACGTGATCGACATCAACTACTACGCGGTCGCCAAGGCGCGTAACTCGAACCTGAAGCACCGTCCGGTCGGCCTCGGCATCATGGGCTTCCAGGACTGCCTGCATCTGCTGCGCACGCCGTACGCGTCGCAAGAGGCGGTCGCTTTCGCGGACACGTCGATGGAAGCGGTGTGCTACTACGCTTACTACGCGTCGACCGAGCTGGCGCAAGAGCGTGGCCGCTACTCAAGCTACCGCGGCTCGCTGTGGGATCGCGGCATCCTGCCGCAAGATTCGGTGAAGCTGCTCGCCGACGCACGCGGCGGCTATGTCGAAGTCGATTCGAGCGAGTCGATGGACTGGACCGAACTGCGCTCGCGCATCGCCACCTACGGCATGCGCAACTCGAACTGCGTCGCGATCGCACCGACGGCGACCATCTCGAACATCATCGGCGTGTCTGCGTGTATCGAGCCGACGTTCCAGAACCTGTACGTGAAGTCGAACCTGTCGGGCGAATTCACGGTGGTCAACGACTACCTGGTGCGCGACCTGAAGGCGCGCGGCCTGTGGGACGAGGTGATGGTCGCCGACCTGAAGTACTTCGACGGCACGCTCTCGCGCATCGACCGCATCCCGGCCGACCTGCGGGCGATCTACGCGACCGCGTTCGAACTCGATCCGGTGTGGCTGGTCGAGGCGGCCTCGCGTCGTCAGAAGTGGATCGACCAGGCGCAGTCGCTGAACATCTACATGGGCGGCGCATCGGGCAAGAAGCTCGACGAGATCTACAAGCTCGCATGGGTGCGCGGTCTGAAGACGACCTACTACCTCCGCACGATGGCGGCGACGCACGTCGAGAAGTCGACGGTGGCGCACGGCGCGCTGAACGCGGTGAGCTCGGGTGGCAACTCGGGCTCGGGCGGTGCAGCAGGTGGCGCGGCCGGTGGCTTCGGCGTGAGCGGCGGCGCTGCGGGTGGCGCGGTGGGCGGCATCCAGGCTGCTTCGGCGGCACCGGCAGTCGCGGTGGAAGCAGTGCCCGAAGCGGATGGTCCGGTCTGCATGATGCGTCCGGGGGACCCTGGCTTTGAAGAGTGCGAGGCTTGCCAGTAAGCACGCGGCAAGCAGCAGGATCGCTGCTTGCTGACGGGTCGTAGGTGATGACCCGCATGCAGCGATCCGCGTATCTATCTAGATGCGGCAGAAGTGAAGTAGAGCCGGTGAGCGGCGAGTGGGATCGAAGAGGCGTTGGGATCTGAAGTCGCGCCGCTCATCGACAGTAGCGAAGGCAGGCAGGAGTCGTCAGCAGCACCAGATGAAGCGCGCGACACAGTGCGCGTAGCAAACGCTTCGAACGATGGGCCGATCAACTCAAGCGGCCGCATGCATCGCTCGACATGACATCGAGCTTCACCTCGCTAGCGCTGTTGAAGCAGACGCGAAGCAGCGCGCGAACCACGCGAGGCAACACAGTCGGCAATCGCAAGACGCTGCAGACACGCTCCGCAATACAGATAGATAGAGCAGCGAAATGTCGCTTCGACACGTTGCTCATCGAGTTCGCGAAGCACGTCGACAACACACGTTCAACACACGTCACTCGACGCGTCACACACACTCCGTTGAACAAAGTGTTGTATGAACGTAGCAACGCGAATCGAAAATAGGATTTTTCATCAGCGAACTCTTTTATCGCTCGTGAAAAGATGGTACAAACCGTTCTAAATTGATGGTGACATTTATGCTCAACTGGGATGACGAGATCACTGCCGTAACTCCCTCGAGCGGCGCGCAACAGAATGCGTTGCGCAACGCAGCGGGATCGGCTGTCGGTTCGCAAATCGGAACGCGTTCCGCTCCTCATGCTCCCTCGGCTCAAGACGTGTTCGCGAACGACATCGCTGTCGCTCCCGTCACTCAGGTTGACCTCGCTGCCGGAACGGCTACCGTTTCCGAAGCGCGGGTCAATGTCGCCGACAAGCGCATCATCAACGGCCAGACCGACGTCAATCAGCTGGTGCCGTTCAAGTACAAGTGGGCCTGGGAAAAGTATCTGGCTGGTTGCGCCAACCACTGGATGCCGCAAGAAGTGAACATGTCGCGCGACATCGCGTTGTGGAAAGACCCGAACGGCCTGACCGAAGACGAGCGCCGCATCGTCAAGCGCAACCTGGGCTTCTTCGTGACGGCCGACTCGCTGGCCGCCAACAATATCGTGCTGGGCACCTACCGCCACATCACGGCGCCCGAATGCCGCCAGTTCCTGCTGCGCCAGGCGTTCGAAGAGGCGATCCACACGCACGCTTACCAGTACATCGTCGAATCGCTGGGCCTCGACGAAGGCGAAATCTTCAATGCGTATCACGAGGTTTCCTCGATCCGCGCGAAAGACGAATTCCTGATTCCGTACATCCACGTGCTGACCGACCCGGCCTTCAAGACCGGTACGCTCGAGGCAGACCAGACCCTGCTGCGCTCGCTGATCGTGTTCGCCTGTGTGATGGAAGGCCTGTTCTTCTACGTCGGCTTTACACAAATCCTGGCGCTCGGCCGCCAGAACAAGATGACCGGCGCGGCGGAACAGTACCAGTACATCCTGCGCGACGAGTCGATGCACTGCAACTTCGGCATCGACCTGATCAACCAGATCAAACTTGAAAACCCGCAACTCTGGACGGCTGAGTTCCGCGCGGAAATCCGCGAGATCTTCCAGCAAGCGGTCGAACTTGAATATCGTTACGCTGAAGACACGATGCCGCGCGGGGTGCTCGGCCTCAATGCGTCGATGTTCAAGAGCTATCTGCGCTTCATCTGCAACCGCCGTTGCCAGCAGATCGGTCTCGATCCGCTGTACCCGAACGAAGAAAACCCGTTCCCGTGGATGAGCGAGATGATCGACCTGAAGAAGGAGCGCAACTTCTTCGAGACGCGAGTGATCGAATATCAAACTGGCGGTGCGCTGACCTGGGAGTAAGCCGGGTTCGTGTCGCAGATGCATTCATCGATGGGGATGCCGCTGGCTTCGGTCGCGGCAAATTTGGTTAGGAGCAGAACCGCCTGATGCAAAGCGTGCCCGGTGCCTTAGCGGCCCACAAAATTGACAGGCACTTTGCGGACCCTTCAGTGGGATGGGCAAACTTCCCCCCGGAAAAAGCCGCTGGCGTCGCCGCCAGCGGCTCGATCAAGCAATTGCCGGCGTTGCGACTCAACGCCGACCAGATCTGGCGCGCGGTGCCTGTTGGCACGGCGCGCCTTACCGCATTCATTAGCGTAAGCGCGCAGCACCTGCGTACGCCGATGAATAGCCCGCTTCGTAGCGCGCGCCCTGAGAAGCGTCCGCGGGAAGCGGGTTTTGACGAAGGGTGTAGTTTGAACTGACTCTCATCTGAAAACCTGAAGGAGAAAATGATGGCAACTGCAAAGAAAGCCGCCGCTAAGAAGCCCGCAGCGAAGAAGGTCGCAGCCAAGAAGGCTGCTCCGGCAAAGAAGGCTGCTCCGGCGAAGAAAGTCGCTGCGAAGAAAGTCGCAGTGAAGAAGGTTGCAGCGAAGAAGGCAGCACCGGCTAAGAAGGTTGCAGCGAAGAAAGCTGCGCCGGCTAAGAAGGTTGCAGCCAAGAAAGTCGCAGCGAAGAAAGTTGCTGTGAAGAAGGTCGCGGCCAAGAAGGCAGCACCGGCCAAGAAAGCCGCAGTGAAGAAGGTTGCAGCGAAGAAAGCAGCACCGGCGAAGAAGGCCGCAGCAAAGAAGGCAGCACCGGCGAAGAAGGCCGCAGCGAAGAAGGCTGCGCCTGCGAAAAAGGCCGCTGCTAAAAAGGCTGCGCCCGCGAAAAAGGCTGCTGCTAAAAAGGCTGCGCCTGCCAAGAAGGCTGCCGCGAAGAAGGCCGCCGCTCCTGCGAAGAAGGCTGCCCCTGCGAAGAAGGCTGTCGCCAAGAAGGCTGCGCCTGCACCCGCTGCGACTGCTGTCTCGAGCGCACCGGCGGCGACGGTGAAGACCGCGCTGAACCCGGCAGCGGCATGGCCGTTCCCGACGGGCAGCCGTCCGTAAGCAGCAGAAGTACTTCGACACGTCGTACGATGTGTCCGATGATCGGGTAGCGCTTACGCAGTGGTGAGCGCTACTCGATCAGAATCCCGTCGCCGGTTTTCGGCAACGGGATTTTTTTTGCTCAACGTTTTTTGCGCGGGCGCGCGATCGGCTGGAAGCGGCTTGGCTGGAAACAGACAGATGAGCCGGCAGATGAGCAGGCAGACGAGTGTGCAGACGAAAAAACACGCATGCACAGGGGAGGGCATGCGTGTGAGGTCGTCGCGGCAACCCGGAGGCCGCCGCGCGAGAGGGAAAATTTAGTGCGTGACGCGCGTGACGCCGCCGCTGGAGAGGAGCCGCACGCGATCTCCGGCGCGGAAGATTTCGCCGGAGGTGGTTTGCGTGATCGCGCGCATGTCGCCGTTGTCGAGCCGCACGGTAATCTCGACACCGTCGCGCATCGCAACGCTGTTCTCGATCGCATTGCCGGCGACCGCACCGCCTATACCGCCGATGATGCCCGTGGCGACCGAGCCGCGGCCGCCTCCGATCGAGCTGCCGGCCAGCGCGCCGAGGGCGCCGCCGCCGACCGCGCCCAGACCGCTCGGCTGGCCGTTGTTCGAGCTGATGCGCACTGCGCGCACACTGTCGATCGTGCCCATGCGGACCGTTTGTTCGCGCTGTGCCTGCGACGCTGTGAAGACGTTGGGAGAACTACTGTTGCTCGCGCATCCCGACATCGCCAGCGACCCGGCGATCAAGGTGGCGACTATCAGGCGACTCGTTGTCCTCATTCCCTAGCTCCCATGGCTCGCGGTCTTAGGGCAGGCTGTATCCGAAGGCCTGCTCGAACCGCTCGTTGATCTGCGCCCGGCTGGGCGCGTAGTTTTGTGGGCCCTGATGCTCGATCTTCAGTGCACCCATCAGGCTTGCCAGGCGCCCCGTGGTGGCCCAGCCGAGCTTGTTCTCGATGCCGTACAGCAAGCCGCCGCGGAATGCGTCGCCGCAGCCTGTCGGGTCGAGCACCTGCTTTGCGTTGACCGCCGGAATCTGTTCGATACCGCCGGCATGATGGATCTGCGCACCTTGCTCGCCGAGCGTGACAATCAACGCTTCGACCTTGCCGGCGATCTGTTCGATCGACCAGCCGGTCTTGTTGCTCACCAGCTTGGCTTCGTAATCGTTGACAGCTACATACGTGGCAAGTTCAATCGTGCGGCGCAGCGTATCGCCGTCGAAGAGCGGCAAGCCCTGGCCCGGATCGAAGATGAACGGCACGCCCGCGGCCGCCAGATGCTCCGAATGCTGGATCATGCCGTCGTAGCCGTCCGGTCCGACGATGCCGAGCGTAATGCCTTTCGCTTCGTCGGCGCGGTTCAGATGCGACTGCATCATCGCGCCCGGATGGAACGCGGTGATCTGATTGTTTTCCAGGTCGGTGGTGATCATCGCTTGCGCCGTGTAGGCGTCCGGCACGACGAGCACGCTTTGCGTCGACAGCCCGAGTTGCTCGAAGCGGTCGAGGTAAAGCTGTGCGTCGACCGAGCCGAGGGTGCCCATGATGCGCGCGTCGCCGCCGAGCAGATGCAGCGCGTAAGCGATGTTGCCCGCGCAGCCGCCGAACTCGCGGCGCATGGTCGGCACGAGAAAGCTGACGTTCAGGATGTGGACCTGCTCCGGCAGGATGTGCTCCCGGAAGCGCCCTTCGAAAGTCATGATGTTGTCGTAGGCGAGCGAGCCGCAAATGAGCGTAGCCAAGGCGAGCGTTCCTGTAAAAAACGTTGGAGAGAGGGCGCGCGACGATGCGGCGGCGCCGCGCACGAGGCGCGGCGCCGGGCTCGTGCGCGAAAGGCTTACTTCAGCGCGGCGAGTGCTGCGTCGTAGTTCGGCTCGTTCTTGATTTCGCCGACCAGCTCAGCGTGCACGACCTTGTCGTTCTCGTCGATCACCACCACGGCGCGCGCCGTCAGGCCGGTCAGCGGACCGCTCGTCACGTCGACGCCGTAGGCTTGGGCGAACTCGTGGCCGCGGAACGTGGAGGCCGTGACGACGTTCTCGATGCCTTCGGTCGTGCAGAAGCGCGAGGCCGCGAACGGCAAGTCACCCGACACGACGATCACGGCCGTGTTGGTCAGCTTGGCGGCTGCTTCGTTGAACTTGCGGGTCGAGGTGGCGCAGGTCGGCGTGTCGAGGCTCGGGACGATGTTCAGCACCTTGCGCTTGCCGGCGAAATCGGCGAGCGACACCGGCTTCAGATCTTTACCGACCAGCGAGAAAGCGGCCGCGCTCTGACCCACCGACGGAAACGTGCCGGCTACTTCGATCGGGTTACCGCCCAGCGTGACTTGACTCATGGTGTTGTGCTCCGAAAATTCGTCAGAAATGACGGTGAAAGCGCCCGGTCATGGCCGGGCGCGCGAGGGCGCGTTACGGATAAAAAATCTGTACGCGGAAATTGGAGGCGATCGCCATGCCCGTGTCGAGATGCACGATCATGGTCTGCGTCGTGTGCGCCGGCAGGCCGGCCGCGATCGGCGTGCCGGGCGGCACGTAGTCCTGCGGCCACAGCACGCGGCGCACGGCGACGTTGTTCTGGTCGTCGAGCAGCGTGAGTTCGATGGCGGGGTACGCCAGCGCGATGTTGAAGCGGTTGTGCAGCGGCATCTTCAGCTCGAGCTTGTGCGGGCCGTCGATCTGCCGCAGATCGGACGGCTCGACCTGCAAGCCGTCGATGTCGTGCGGCGGCGTCACCTCGCAGCCGAGCTGCGCACAGGCCTTCGCGTACAGCGTCTGCGAGCGCGGGAAGTACACCTGCACCGTTTCGCGTTGCCACCACGCGAGTTGCGCGAGCAGCGCGATGACCAACAGCAGTCCCACCACCGATGCGGCGATCGCCCAGCCCGTGCGCCGCGCTTCGGCGGGGCGGGTTTCGCGCATCACGGGGAACGGATCGTCGCCCTCGTTCACGGGATTAACCGAGAAGGGCTCGCCGCTGGCAGCGGCGGGAGCCGGGCCGCCAGAGCTGGGACCGCCCGGACCGCCAGTGCCCGCGGCAGCGGCGGCGCCGAAGGCAGCCGAGCCCACAGCCGCCGCGCCCAAACCAGCGGCGCCGACGCCGGCCGTGCCTACGCCGGCCGCGCCAAAACGCGGTTCGTTATCGGGGATGCCATGTACCCGCGCCGTTTGGTCCACAGCGGGTTCGGTATGGCGTTCGGTCTTGTGCCAAACCTGCGGCGGCTCTTCCATCGGCGGCCCGGCCTCGGGTTGATAGGCAAAGGGTTCGAGCGGCGCGTCAGCCAGCACCGGTTCGTCGTCGGGAGGCAGAGGAGTGGCGAACGCGCCGGCTGGCAATTCCGGCTCGGCGGCGTGGCCGGGCGTGAGCGCGACGCCCGCGTCGGTGGAGACCGGCGTCAGCGGCACATTGCCGGCGTTGTGCAGCAGACGATTGTCGATGGCCGCGTCGGGCGTGGGCGCCCAGGGGTTCCATCCTTCCGCGCTGAAGTCGGGATCTTTCTGACGCACGCCCGACAGCGCCTCGATCGCCGCCGCAGCGGCGACCGGTTTGGCGGTAGAGAAGTCACCGCCCGCGGTGATGTCGAACAGGCTGCTCGACGCGTCGAATACTTCGTGGCAATGCCCGCAGCGCACGAGGCCGCGGCGCAGCGCGAGCTGCGCCGGTTGAAGACGGAAGACGGTTTCGCAGAAGGGGCAACGCGTCGCCAGGAGCATATTGAGCCGATAAGCCGGTAGGCTGTTGGTTAGACAATACGCCTTATTCTAATGGCTTTCGCGACGCGTTCCCGTCAGACACACCCAACCTTCGTGTTCGCGCCATACGCCAATATCGATCCAGCGCGCGTACACCTGCGCGACTTCCTCCGCCTGCCGCGCCAGAATGCCGGACAGCGCGATCCGGCCACCCGGCTTGACCTTCGACGACAGCATCGATGCCATCAGCTTGAGCGGATTGGACAGGATGTTGGCGACCACGATATCGAACTCGCCGGTGGGGCATTCGTCGGGCAAACCGTACGTGACCTCGGCGCGGTTGCGCTCGCTGTTGTGACGTGCCGATTCGACCGCTTGCGGGTCGATGTCGATGCCATACACCGGATTCGCGCCGCACTTTTTCGCGAGAATCGCGAGAATGCCGGAGCCGCAACCGTAATCGAGCACGGACTGCTCCGGCTTGACCGACTGCTCCAGCCATTCCATGCACAGCCGCGTGGTGGGATGACTGCCGGTGCCGAACGCGAGGCCCGGGTCCAGCTCCAGCACCAGTGCTTCGGGGTCCGGTGCATCGTGCCACGATGGCACGACCCAGATGCGCTCGCCGATCGGAATCGGATCGAACTGCGACTGCGTGAGCCGCACCCAGTCCTGCTCTTCGACTTCCCGCACGGTGAACGACGGCGCGGCAGCCAGCCCGACTTCGTTGGCCGCGGCGGTCAGCAGCACCGCGGGTTCGTGTTCCGGCGCAAGCAGCGCGATCACGCGCGAACGCTGCCACGCGGTGCGATCCGGCGTGAGACCGGGCTCGCCGAACAGCGGCTGCTCGTCGGGCGTGTCGGCGTCCGCGTCTTCGACCGATACGGACAACGCGCCCAACTCGAGCAGTGCGTCGGAAAACTCCTCCGCGTGCTCGCGCGCCAGTTCGGCGACCAGTTCCCGGTAGCTCATGACTTACGCTTCTTCCGGCGCGGCCTGCAGCTTCGCGGCCAACCGGTTTTCGAGGTAGTGAATGCTGGTGCCGCCTTCGACGAATTTCGCGTCGAGCATCAGCTCGCGGTGCAACGGGATGTTGGTCTGAATGCCTTCGACCACCATTTCCGACAACGCGATGCGCATCCGCATGATCGCCTGTTCGCGCGTGGCGCCGTAAGCGATCAGCTTGCCGATCATCGAATCATAGTTCGGCGGCACGAAATAGCCGTTGTACGCGTGCGAATCGACGCGGATGCCGGGGCCGCCCGGCATATGCCACGAGGTCAAACGGCCCGGCGACGGAATGAACTTGAACGGATCTTCGGCGTTGATCCGGCATTCGATCGCATGACCCTTGAACGTGATGTCGCGCTGACGGAATGCGAGCTTTTCACCGGCCGCGATGCGGATCTGTTCCTGCACGATGTCGACGCCCGTGATCAGCTCGGTCACAGGGTGCTCGACCTGTACGCGCGTGTTCATTTCGATGAAGTAGAACTCGCCGTTTTCATACAGGAATTCGAACGTGCCTGCGCCCAGATAGCCCATCTTCTTGCAGGCGTCCGCGCAACGATCGCCGATACGGTCGATCAGACGGCGCGCGATGCCCGGCGCCGGCGCTTCTTCGATCACCTTCTGGTGACGGCGCTGCATCGAGCAGTCGCGCTCGCCGAGCCAGATCGCGTTCCTGAACGAATCGGACAGCACCTGGATTTCGATGTGCCGCGGGTTCTCCAGGAATTTCTCCATGTAGACCTGCGGGTTGCCGAATGCGCGACCGGCTTCTTCACGGGTCATGTTGACCGCGTTGACGAGCGCCGCTTCCGTATGGACCACGCGCATACCGCGGCCACCGCCGCCACCGGCGGCCTTGATGATGACCGGATAGCCGACCTGGCGGGCGATCTTCACGATCTCTTTCGGATCGTCCGGCAACGCGCCTTCCGAACCCGGCACGCACGGCACGCCGGTCTTGATCATGGTCTGCTTGGCCGTGACCTTGTCGCCCATCATCCGGATCGTTTCCGGGCGCGGGCCGATGAAGGTGAAGCCCGACTGCTCGACGCGCTCGGCGAAGTCGGCGTTCTCCGAAAGGAAGCCGTAGCCGGGGTGGATCGCTTCGGCGTCGGTCACTTCAGCCGCGCTGATCAGCGCGGGCATGTTCAGATAGCTCAGATTCGAAGGCGCCGGGCCGATGCAGACCGCCTCGTCGGCGAGCTTCACGTACTTGGCTTCCTTGTCGGCTTCCGAATAGACGACGACCGTCTTGACGCCGAGTTCGCGGCAGGCGCGCTGGATACGAAGCGCGATCTCGCCACGATTGGCAATGAGGATTTTTTCAAACATAGCGGGTTTTCGACTCATCAATGGGCGCCGGGTTGCTCACAACACCGGCTGCCTCAGAGGATCGGTCGCGCGCCTCTCGACAGTGGCGCGCGGGCGGCGAACAACGCGTGCCGCGTTAGCCGACCACGAACAGCGGTTGGCCGTACTCGACCGCCTGGCCGTTTTCGACGAGGATTTCCTTGACCACGCCGGACTTGTCCGACTCGATTTCGTTGAGCAGCTTCATCGCTTCGATGATGCAGATCGTCTGGCCTTCCTTGACCGTATCGCCCACCTGGACGAACGGGTCCGCGCCCGGCGACGGCGCGCGGTAGAAGGTGCCGACCATCGGCGAGGTCACCACGTGACCTTGCGGCGCGGCAACCGCCGGCGTAGCCGCAGGGGCGGCAACGGCCGGCGCTTCGGCGCCCATGGCCGGAGGCTGTTGCGCGTATTGCGGCGCGTAGGAGGCGGACGGCTGCACGTAAACCGGCGGCGCATTCTTGACGATACGCACCTTGCCTTCGCCCTCGGTCACTTCGAGTTCGGAAATACCGGACTCTGAGACGAGGTCGATCAGAGTTTTCAGTTTACGTAGATCCATCAGGAGGCCCCTTTCAATGCGTAGTGCCGGCGCGTGCGCGGCCGGCTCAAATTAGACGTGTTTGGATTCAGCCGCGCGACGAGCCGGCCGCGAGCCGGTCGAGCGCGAATTCGAGCGCGTACAGATATCCCTTCCAGCCGAGGCCGCAAATTACGCCTTCAGCCTGGTCGGAGAAATACGAGTGATGCCGGAACGGTTCGCGACGATGCACGTTCGACAGATGAATCTCGACGAACGGGATGCCGACCCCCGCCAGTGCGTCCCGAATGGCCACGCTCGTGTGCGTGTACGCGGCGGGATTGATCAGTATGAAATCGGTTTTTTCGGTCCGCGCGGATTGGATGCGGTCGACCAGAGCGCCTTCGTGATTGCTCTGGAACGACGCGAGCTCGACGTCGGCGTCCGCCGCGCGGTCCGCCAGCGCCTGATCGACCTGCGGCAAGGTCACGCGACCGTAGACCTCGGGTTCCCGGGTGCCGAGAAGGTTGAGGTTGGGTCCGTGCAGTACCAGCAGTCGCGTCATGGTCGCTTCTTTTTCCGTGGAATTGGGCGCACTTTAGCGCTGATTAGAGAAACTTGTCTAGTTTCCTGCACGTATGGAGCGATGCCTGTGTCGATCCGCTGTCGCTCGGGGCGCGCATCTTCTCTCAATTTCGCGCGAATTGCGCGTATTTTTGCACGTTCCGCGCGGAATTGAGCGTCAAAAGAATGTGAAAGTTAAAGCGCGTCGAGCGTCCGTTTGAGGGCCGCGGGGTCGATCTGGCCTAATTTTGTCGAGCGCACGTTGCCTTTGGCGTCGATGACGACCGTGAACGGCAGGCCGCCCGCGTTGTTGCCGAACGCGCGCGCGAGATCGGCGCCGCCGAAGCCAGTCACGTAGACCGGGTAGGCCACCTTCACTTTCTGCAGGAAGGCTTGCACGTTTTTATTGGAATCCACGCCAAGTCCCACGAACTGGATGCCTTTCTTCGCATACTCGCGTTGAAGTTGCGAGAGAGCGGGCATTTCCTCTACGCAAGGGCCGCACCACGACGCCCAGAAGTTAACGACGATTGGATGCCCTTTGAGCAAACTTAGCGACTGCGGCTTGCCGTCGACGTTCGTGACCGGCGCGGCCCACAGTTGCTCGACCGCGCTTTGCTGCGATGCGGCTTGCGCCGCGTGGGCCACTTCGCTGCCGCCGTTGAGCCAATGGTTGGCCAGCACGCCGCCGCCCGCAGCGACGATTGCTACCAGCGCGCCCGCCAGAATCCGTCTCGTGTTCATCGTTGGTCTGTCTAATTAGTGGAAGGGGTGACTTCGCCGCCGTTGAGCAACGCCCGAACCGCCTGCAGGTTCGCCCGTGCCGTGCGGCCGCGCGCGTCGGCGCGGACCGCGCCGCGCAGATCGTCGGTTTCGTACAGCGCGACGTGAATGCCGGCCGATTCCGCATCACGCCCTTCGTTCTGCGGGCGCCACAGGAAGCTCAGGGTCTCGACATAGCCGCGTCCGGCGAAATGCCGCGTTTCCGACACGTCGTATTGAATGTTGGCGTTCAGGAAATAGATTGCGACTTCCTTAGGGTTGTCGCAGAACACCTGCAGATGCACGTCCGAGTGTTCGCCCGCCGTGCCGCCCAGCACCGCGCCGGTCAGATACGGGTTGAACGGCGCGAGCCGCTCCATCCAGTCGACCGCGATGAGGCGCAGCCGCCGCAGCAGCGCCGGCTGGCTGTCGCCCTGGAAAAGGGACTGATACTCGCGGATTTCTTCCTCGATCTGGTCGTTATCCGGCAGCCATTCGCCGGCAACACGAGTCTCCCCGACGACTTGCCGCGCCGCCTTGCGCTTGGCCGTGGCGTAGTCCAGCCCGTCTTCGGCGATCATGCGCGCAGCCGCGATGGCGATTTCCTCGCGCACGCGCTGCGGATCGAAATGTGATTTGCGAACCATCCATCAATGATACTAGAGATTCACGACGCGCCTTTCTGGGCGGGGCGAGACGAGCGCCGGGGAGCGGAGCACCGGGCGAGCGCGGCGCGGGCGTGCGTTCCTAGGCGAGCGGAAGCTGTCGGTTACAATAGCGTCCTTTGCAGACGGTCGTTCCGGCCGCTTTTGCACCTCCATCCCTCGCAAAAAACGCCCGCGCGGCACGACAGGCTTATGCACATCCACATCCTCGGCATCTGCGGCACGTTCATGGGCGGTCTAGCGGTTCTCGCGCGCAGCGCGGGCCACACCGTGACGGGTTGCGACGCCGGCGTCTATCCGCCGATGAGCACGCAGCTCGAGGCGCAAGGCATCCGTCTGATCGAGGGTTACGACGCGGACCAGCTGAACGGCCTGAACGCCGATCTGTTCGTGATCGGCAACGTGGTCTCGCGCGGCAACCCGCTGATGGAAGCGATCCTCGACCACGGTCTGCCCTATGTGTCCGGCCCGCAGTGGCTCGGCGAGCACGTGCTGAACGGCAAATGGGTGCTGGCGGTGGCCGGCACGCACGGCAAGACCACCACCAGTTCGATGCTCACGTGGCTGCTCGAAGACGCCGGTCTCAACCCGGGCTTCCTGATCGGCGGCGTGCCGCTGAATTTCGGCGTGTCGGCGCGGCTCACCGATTCGAGCTTCTTCGTGATCGAAGCCGACGAGTACGACACCGCGTTCTTCGACAAGCGTTCGAAGTTCGTCCATTACCGGCCCAAGACCGCGGTGCTGAACAACCTCGAATTCGATCACGCCGACATCTTCCCGGATCTCGCCGCGATCGAAACGCAGTTCCATCACCTGATCCGCACGGTGCCGGGTATCGGCCGGGTGGTGACGAACGGCCGCGAGGACGCGCTCGAGCGCGTGCTGACGCGCGGCTGCTGGAGCGAAGTTGAGCGCTTCGGCGTGCAGGGCGGCTGGGAAACCATGCCCGCTGAAGACGGCGAGCCGGTCGACGAGCGTTTCGCGGTGTATCACAACAGCGAGCGCGTCGGCGTGGTGGAGTGGCAGGTGCAGGGCGAGCACAACCGCATGAACGCGCTGGCCGCGATCGCCGCCGCGCGCCACGTCGGCGTGCCGCCAGCCCAGGCCGCGAAGTCGCTGGCGAGCTTTCGCAACGTGAAGCGCCGCATGGAAGTGCGCGGCAGCGTCGACGGCGTGACCGTATACGACGACTTCGCGCATCACCCGACTGCGATCGACACCACGGTAGCCGGCCTGCGCGCGCGCGTCGGCCGCGACAACACGCGGATTCTCGCGGTGGTGGAGCCGCGCTCGAACACGATGAAGCTGGGCGTGATGAAAGCGCAATTGCCCGTTAGCCTCGCTGATGCCGATCTCGTGTTCGGCTACGGCGCGCCGAGCGGACGCGACGCGCTCGGCTGGAATCTCGGCGAGGCGCTCGCGCCGCTCGGCGGCAAGGCGCGGGCCTTCGACAATCTCGACGCGCTGGTCAAGGCAGTGATCCACGCAGCGCGCCCCGGCGACCAGATTCTGGTGATGAGCAACGGCGGCTTCGGCGGCGTGCATCAGAAACTGCTCGACGCCCTTTCCGCGCGAGGCACTTCGTGATTCTCTATCTGCACGGTTTCCGCTCGTCACCCAATTCATTCAAGGCGCGCGTGCTGGCGGCGCGACTCGCCGAACTGGGTCGCGCCGACGAATGGTGCTGCCCGATGCTGCCCGTCTCGCCGTTCGAGACGGTGGCGCTCGCCGAATCGCTGGTGGCCGCCGCCGGCACGGATCGCGTGACGGTGATCGGCAGCTCGCTGGGCGGCTATTTCGCCACCCATCTGGCGGAGAAGCATGGCTGGCCGGCCGTGCTGCTGAACCCGGCGGTCGTGCCGCAGCGCGACCTGAGCGCGTACCTCGGCGAGCAGCCGTTGTGGCACGGCGGCGGCAGCATCGTCGTCGAGCCGCATCATCTGGACGAGCTGCGCGCGATCGGCGTCGCGTCGATCACGCGGCCCGAACGCTATTATCTGCTGGCCGCCACCGGCGACGAAGTGCTCGACTACCGCGAAATGCTCGCGCACTATCCGGGCGCACGGACTACGCTGATCGAAGGAAGCGACCACGCGATCAGCGAGTTCGCGCAGTACGTCGATGAAGTGCTGGCCTTTTGCGACGCCGAAGACGTCGAGCCGCCGGCGCCGCGCGAGGCGGCCTGAGCCGAACGGACGCAACAAGCCGCAAACGGACGCAAACCAGGGCGAGCGGTCCTTCAGCGAGGCCGCTGCCCGTCACAAGATTCAACCCGCCGGCGCGCGCGTATCGCGCCGCGGATCCACTACCACGAACACGTTGCCGTGCCGCGCATGCAGCGACCGATCGCTGAAACGGATCGGGCGTGCCGGCAGATGCAAGTCAGAACGAGAGTATTGAGTGAACGTTTTCTTCGAGGAATCGGGCAGTTTCAAGGCGGGCAGCGTGCTGTCGCGCCAGGGCGACGCGTTTCAGGTCGAGTTGCCTGGCGGCCGGCGCGCCAAGGTGCGCGCCAAAGACGTGCTGATCGAATTCGACAAGCCGAGCGCGGCCGAACTGATGCAGCAGGCCGACGCCGCCGCGCAGGACATCGACCTGGACTTCCTGTGGGAATGCGCGCCTGACGACGAATTCCCGTTTGCCACACTGGGCGCCGAGTACTTCGGCGAAGGCTTCGGCTCGATCGAGCGCGCCGCGCTGGTGCTGCGCATGCATGGCGCGCCGGTGTACTTCCGCCGCAAGGGCCGCGGCATGTATCAGCGCGCGCCGCAGGAACAGCTGAAGATGGCGCTCGCCGGTCTGGAGCGCAAGCGTCAGCAGGCGCTGGTGCAGCAGGGGTACGAAGATGAACTGAAGGCTGGCCGGTTGCCCGAAGCCTTCATCGGCAAGACCGCGCTCGCGTTGCTCACCAAGCCCGACAAGAACACGATCGAATACAAGGCGCTCGAAGGCGCGGCGGCGGCGCGCGGCATTTCGCAGGCGCGCCTGATGCTCGAATGCGGCGCGATTCCGTCGGCGCGGGCGCTGCACGAAGCGAAGTTCCTCGCCGAATTCTTCCCGCACGGTACCGGCTTTCCGCCGGTCACCGTCGGCGGCTTGCCGGAAGACCTGCCGGAAGCGGACGTCGAGGCGTTTTCGATCGACGACATCACCACCACGGAAATCGATGACGCGTTCTCGGTCGAGCACCTGGCCGACGGCCGCATTCGGATCGGCGTGCACATCGCCGCGCCGGCGCTCGGCATCCAGCGTGGCGACGAGGTCGACGCGATCGCGCGCACGCGTCTGTCCACCGTCTACATGCCGGGCGACAAGATCACGATGCTGCCCGATAGCGTCGTCGAAGCGTTCACGCTGGCTGAAGGCGGCTTGCGGCCGGCGCTCTCGCTGTATGTGATCGTCAATCGCGAGACGCAGGAGATCGTCGCGAGCGAAACGCGCGCCGAGCGCGTGTTCGTAAAGAACAATCTGCGCCACAACACGCTCGACGAACTCGTCACCGAAGAGGCGCTCGCCGCCGGCACCGGCGACTATCCGCACAAGGACGACATCGCGGTGCTGTGGCCGTTCGCGCAGGCGCTGTTCGAAAAGCGCCAGGCCGCGCGCGCCGGCTACGGTCTGCGCCGCGAAGTGCAGCGCAACACCGACTTCAACTTCTACGTGGAAGGCGAGCACATTACGATCACGCCGCGCCGGCGAGGTTCGCCACTCGACACGATCGTCGCCGAGCTGGCGATTCTCGCGAACTCGTCGTGGGGCGCATTCCTGCACGACCACGGCGTGCCGGGCATCTACCGTACGCAGCGTGCGTTCGGCGCGCCGAGCGGCCCGAAGCGCACGCGCATGCAGACCAACGCCGCGCCGCACGAAGGCCTCGGCGTCACGCAATACGCGTGGAGCACGTCGCCGCTGCGCCGCTACGTCGACCTGGTGAACCAGTGGCAACTGATCGCCTGCGTGCAGCACGGCGTGACCGCGAAGCTGGCCGCACCGTTCAAGCCCAAGGACGCCGATCTGTTCGCCGTCGTGCAAGGTTTCGACGACACCTACACCGCGTACGCCGATCATCAGCGCCGCATGGAGTACTTCTGGTGTCTGCGCTGGCTGAAGCAGGAGAACCGCAAGCAGGTGGTGGCGTCGGTGGTGAAGGGCGATCTGGTGCGCCTCGAAGAGATTCCGTTGCTGCTGCATGTGCCCGGTCTCGGCGTACACGCACGCGGCACGCGTTTGCAGATGGAAGTGATGTCGCTCGACGAGCTGACCGTCGAAGCGTCCGTGCGTCTGTTGCATGTGCTCGACGCGCCGACCGTGACGAGCGGCGGCGAGGTCGAGGAAGCCGACGAGGGCGATGAAGGCGACGAGGAAATCATCGACGCACCCGACGAGAGCGCGGAAGGCGAAGCCGAGGCCCAGGCCGAAGCGGAACTGGATGGCGCCGCCGAGGACGCAACCACCGCGGACGACGCCGACGCCGACAAGGGCGCGAGCGATGCCGCCGCCCAGCACATTGCGGAGCCGGGACGATGAGCGCCACCGAAACCCGCGACCGCTACGCGGTCATCGGCAACCCGGTTGGCCACAGCAAGTCGCCGTTCATTCACGGCCGCTTCGCCGCGCAAACCGGCGAGCCGGTCGAATACGGGCACCTGCTCGCACCGGTGGACGCATTCGTGCCGCACGTGCGCGCGTTCATCGAAGCGGGCGGGCGCGGCCTGAACGTGACCGTGCCATTCAAGCTCGACGCGCACGCGTTCGCCGACACACTGTCGCCGCGCGCGGCGGCGGCCGGCGCGGTGAACACGCTGCGCATCGACGCGAACGGCATTTACGGCGACAACACGGATGGCTTCGGCCTGGTGCGGGACATCGAGGTGAATCTCGGCGTGTCGTTGAAGGGCGCGCGCATCCTGTTGCTCGGCGCGGGCGGCGCCGCGCGCGGGGTGGTGCTGCCGATGCTGGAGCGCACGCCGCACACGCTGACGATCGTCAACCGCACCGCGGCGAAGGCCGAAGCGCTGGTCGATCAGTTCGCGCAGGCCGCGCGCGACGCGACGTGCCGTCTGACGGGCGGCAGCGCGCGTGCGATCGAAGCGGGCACCTATGACGTGATCGTCAACGCGACGGCGGGGAGCCTCGACGCGTCGTTGCCCGAGTGCGACGACCGCGCGTTCGGCACCGGCACGCTCGCGTACGACATGATGTACGGCGCGCATCCGACGGTCTTCATGGAGCACGCGCGCAAGCTCGGCGCGCGCGGCGCCGACGGTCTCGGCATGCTGGTCGAACAGGCCGCCGAATCGTTCTACGTTTGGCGCGGCGTGCGGCCGGACGGCGCGCCGGTGCTGGCCGAATTGCGGGCGCTGCTGACGGCGCCGTCGCACGCGTAGACCGGCGCGGCGCCTGGCGGAACTCACTTACTCGCTCACTCGAGGACTGGACGCACGATGACAGCAACGCGGCGCGCAAGCCGGCCCGGTCCGGCGCGATGGATGGTCTATCTGGGCGCCGTGCTGGTGATCGCGTGGCTCGCGACGCAGGCGTTCTACTTCACGCAGATCGCGGTGTGGAATTACGTGAATCCGCGCTCGACCGCATTCATGCGCTCGGACGCGTGGCGGCTGTCACAGGATCGGCCGGATCTGTCGGTGCAGCATACGTGGGTGCCGTACGACCAGATCTCGCGCAATCTGAAGCGCGCGATCATCGCTTCCGAGGACGCGAATTTCGTCAACAACAACGGCTACGAGACCGACGCGATCCTGCAAGCCTGGGAACGCAACAAGGCGAAGGGCCGGATCGTGCGCGGCGGTTCGACGATCACCCAGCAACTCGCGCGCAATCTGTTTCTGTCGCGTGAGAAGAGTTATATCCGCAAGGGCCAGGAGCTGATCATCACGTGGATGCTCGAAACCTTGATGGACAAGGAACGCATCTTCGAGATCTATCTGAACTCCGTCGAGTGGGGCAACGGCGTGTATGGCGCCGAGGCGGCCGCTCAGTATTACTACAAGACATCGGCGAACAAGCTGAACGCGGCGCAGTCGGCCCGCCTCGCGGTGATGCTGCCGCGGCCCAAATATTTCGACGAACACCGGGGGTCCGAGTATCTGGCTCAACGCGCGCGTGTGATCGCGCGGCGCATGGGCGCGGCTGAATTGCCGGAATAAAAACGTCTTTTTGCACGCGCGGCACCGCGCGGGAAACTCCGATGGAACTGTGACAGCTGCGTTACTTCATCAGCGTGATCGAACTCGGCAGCATGGGCAAGGCGGCGCTCGAACTGGGCGTCGTCACGTCGGCGTTGAGCCAGCAGATCGGCCGGCTCGAAAGCGAACTGTCGACCCGGCTGTTGCAGCGCACGTCGAGCGGGGTCGCGCCAACCGACGCCGGGCTCGCGTTCTAGCGGCAGGCGTAACTAGCGCTGCGCCATATCGACGCCGCCGCGCTCGCCGCGCGTGAGGCGCGTCTTTCGGGACACGTCAGCGTGGGACTCGCGTCCAGCACCACCGGTGTGCTCGGCTTGCCGTTCATGCGCGCGATGCGCGAACGCTATCCGGACATCCGCCTGCGCATGGTCGAAAGCCTGTCCGGTTATCTCGCGTTGATGCTCGGCGCGCGCGCCATTGATCTGGCGATTCTGTTTCAGGAGGCGCCCACCCAACGCTGGAGTGTGATGCCGTTGCTCGACGAACGGCTGTTCGTGATCGGCCCGCGCGATCTTCCCGGCATGCCGACGCAGCGCGAGGTGCGTCTGTCGAAGCTCGGCAAGCTTCCTCTGATCCTGCCGAGCGGCTCGCACGGCTTGCGGGCGTTGTTGACCACCGCTTTCGAGCACGCCAGGTACGAGCCGCATCTCGCCGCGGAAGCGGACGGCCTCGCGATGCTGATGGACGCGGTGCGCGGCGGCCTGGGCGCGACCATCCAGCCTGGCGCGGCGCTCGCGCGTTCCGAGAACGCAATGCTCGCCAGCAGTCGCATCGCGGACGGCGATGCGGTCAGGGCGAATCTGCTGGTTAGCGTGTCCGATGACGAATTGTCGCCCGCCGCTCTGGCTGCGCGCGTTGTGCTCGCGGACGTCGCCCGCACGCAGGTGAGCGAAGGCCGCTGGCCCGGCGCGAAACTCAGATAAGCCGTCTGTTCACAAAAACTGAAGACCTCTAGCCGGTTTGCTGATGGCGGTGTTCGCCGTCGCTGACTACAGTTCGCCTCGACAGCAATTGCATGGGATCGGAGTAAGCGCTAAAGCGCCAACTCCGATCGACAGGAGGCAAGCTAGATGGTCGATGTACTCGTAATCGGAGGAGGCAATGCCGCGCTGTGCGTCGCGCTGATGGCGCGAGAAGCGGGGGCGTCGGTATTGCTGTTCGAATCGGCCCCGCGCGAATGGCGGGGCGGCAACTCACAACACACACGTAACCTGCGCTGCATGCACGATGCGCCGCAGGACGTGCTCGTCGAAGCGTATCCCTGAGCGATATGACGCTCACCGCACTGCTACGCCGGGTCAAGGCCGCGAGCGATACGCCGGGACGTTTTGCGACTGCTCACGGCTTCAGAAGATCTTTCAGGGATTGGTCCAGCGAACATGGCTATGCTCGCGACCTCGCAGAGCGGGCGCTTGCAGATACGGTCGCGAACAAGGTTGAAGCGGCCTATCACCGCACAGACTTACTGGAGCAGCGCCGCCCGATGATGGAAGCGTGGACGGCGCAGGTCTTTCAAAGTTGAAAACACACGAATAAGCCAGCGGCTCGCTTGCTTTCTCCGCTCATCACGCATGATTTTTCTTGATTATCTTTGAGTCAGATCAGTACGCTTCAACCAGCGCAAAAGATTAGCACGATGTCCAAAGTAGTTAATTTCCACCCACTCACCCTTGCTCTGGACAAGAGCAACTGGGTCAGAGCGAACCAAATAGGCTTTTGTACGACTGTCGTCGCTCGGGTCGGAATATAGAAAGGTCTTGGATTTATTAATATATCCAATGCTTTTCCAAGGCCTCGGAGCGTCCAGCTTCAGGAAATCGCCTGATTCTATTGTTGGAGCGTCGCAGTTCGGGAGATCTCCGGTAACGGTTGCCACCCACTGCCCGGATTTTTCCCGCAACACAATCGGGGAGCCAGTTTCGATATTTCCAGTTTGCCCATCAGGATACCAAGTGTCGAGTCGTATGCTTCCATCGCCTAGCATCGACCCATTAAAAAAAAATCGGCATGTTGGATTTTCATCAGAACGATTACCTATTGGCCGAGTAAAAGGATTGTCAAAGAATCCTGATATTTTCTCTGCATCTTCCGCGATATAAATCTCGCGAAAATCCAACTGAGACCCCGGCAAAGTTCGGAGCGCGTAGCGTCCTGATATCATTCCGCTAGAAAAAGCCAACCCTGACGCCAACAACAACACAGTGGCAACCGATAAACGTTTGAGCGCGTCATTCATATATTAAAATTCCTTTTACTTTTCCGACTTCTCAAGCTCATCAAAGTGACGCTTCATTACCACATCGTAGTCATTCTCTTTATACTCGGGTCCATTGTAACGAGCGGCAAAGACGGTAAAATCGTGGTGCTGTATAGCCTTCAATAAAACTGGATCCGCCTTAACGAAATTTACAAAGCCCTTCAGGTGCGGCCTTTCAGACCTGGATAAATCTCTTATCATCTCTTGAACGGTCGCAGAGCCAAGCGCCGCATAGTTAGCGCCCATTATTTGAAAGGCACCCCAAGAGCATGACTCCAGCGCAGCCGTCGCATCTAATTTGAATGCTTTTCGAAGTCGGCGATAGCTGAACGTTCCATACGTGTCGCGCTCATTCGTTAAAATACCCTTAGCAAGCAATTGCTTGCCGGTCTCAGCCGTTGCGGCCTGATCCTTACCCGCCTTTCGACCAAGGCGAACCCACACGACCACGTCCTCTGTGGTTCGGTCTGGCTTGGTAAGTTTCTCAGTTTTCTTTATATACTTTGTACCCATCCGATAGTAGCCAACCGGAAACGAAAGATCAGGATCGGTATCCCAATATTTTCCTCCGCACAATCGATAGAAGTAGTGCCTCTCGTACAAAATCTTGGGCACCGTGCGTCCATCAACAGCTGTGAAGCTTCCGGGGCCAACTTCCGTTTCGTGAACAGCCTTTACCACGTTGATCTTGCAACCCAGCGCTTTGGCGGCTTCCTTGTAATCATTCTCCGTTATCGGATCACCTGAATATTTATCCAGGAAATCATCAAGCGCTGCATCATCACTCGTTACCTTTGTCGTCGCAGCCCCGCTATCGTCCTTGACTTGCTCGGTTTTAATACCTTTGTCTGGCGCGAATTTGGAGGAAGTTTGTTTTCCTACCGGGGAAGCCTTCGGTTGTTCACCGTGCGGTTTTTTACTCTCACTCCCGTCTGCCGGATGAGCGGTAGTTTCCGCCTCAAGCTTTAGACGAGGGCTGACTAGCGTTATCAATTTTCCAGTATCATTTGCTGAAGTTTCGTGAACCTTCTTCCATTCTCCCGTTAATTTTCGAATGTAAATCTCGACAACATCCCCGGCCTTTGTCGGCCAAAAATCACCAATTTGCCCGCCGGATTGAGTTGTGCCAGACACGGTGTTATTCGCACTCTTAATCTGGTAAGAGATACCCCGGAGCGGGTTATGATCCGCATCGAGTACATGGACGCGCAATTTCCCGATTTTTCGTCGAATCTTTAACCGTTTCCCAGGGCGTAGTGATCGTGGGTCACTTATACCATTTTCGTTCGCTATATCTTGCCACGATACCCCCCTCTTTTGAGCAATCCCGCTCAAAGTATCGTTCTCGCGAACTGTGTAATATTCAATTTGATCGTCGCTCATGCTTTCACCTCTTTCCCGGTTTGACTGTCGTCCGGTCCACGTAGCTCTTCCGACACAAGCCAGTTGTCGCCCTCGACCCAAACATTGACTGGACGCTGCTCACACGTAAAAAAGCGAGAACCTACGCCATATTGATCCGTTATCCCACTCGCTAAAACGGTTCCGTTTTTGTCGGTCACGTAGTACTGAGCGTTTGCCCATGCGTGTTGCCTTTCGCTGGTAATTTCATCCAGTCCCGATAGATCCAGCAAATTGCTATATCGCTGCAAATCAACAGGTATCGGCAATGCCGTCATAGGAAGGCGTATTGAATCCTTCCCCTTCTTCTGCACGGTAATGGTTTTGATAAACAGGTCCCCGGGGCCGCCCAGCGTGATGCTGCCGTCCTTGATTTGCACGAACGCGCCGCCACACTCCAGGATGATTTCCTTCGCAGCTGAGACCTTGACCTTTCCGTTGACGCTCGCCACCATCACATCCTTGTCGGCGATGAACGACATTGCATCGGTCTGCGCCTGCACGTCGACAGGGCCTTTCGCCGAGAAGATTTTTATCCCGCACTTCTGCGCGAACAGCGACACGAATTCGCCCGCCGCGACCGTGAGGCGCTTCAGCACGCTCCAGTCGGCGTTCTTTCCGGCCACTGCGTTAACGCTATCCTGCGCCGCGACCTGCACGCCACCGCCCGCAACGATACCCGCCGAGGCTGGGGTGCTCATCAGCAGCCCCGGCTTCTTCAGGCCGTCCAGATCGTCCTTCATCTGCTGCTGCGCGTCCGTGTCGGCAGGTTCGGCCTTCGCGCTGCTGGCGGATGCCGCCAGCGCCTTCGCCGTCGCCAGCGCGCTTTCAAGCTGGGCAATGGATTCCTGCATGTCGAGTTGCTGGCCGGTCGCGCCGGGGCGGTCGTAGGCCGTGAGGTGCAGCCCCTTGCCCGCGCGGTTCACACCATAGCCGGAGGTGCGAAGCTCACAGCCTTCGCCCCTGTACTCCAGTTTGTTGCTAACCAGGTAGCCAAGGTTGAGTTGCGACTTGCCCGAATGCTCCGTGCTAACCTTGATGCCTTCCTGGCCCGCCCAATCCTCAAAGCGAACCTTGTTGTTCGCCTATGTGCGGATCATGTTGCGCGAGAGCCAGCGCCGGTCGTTCGTCACCAGGTCGCGAGCCTGGCTGTGGTGGTGGAACGCGACAATTTCAGGCTTGTCCGGGTCGCCGTCGCGGCAGGTAATCACGGCTTCGGCATCGTCCAGTGCGGGGAAATGCATGCCGGTTCGCAGCTTGCCCGCGAACGGTTTCGCCAGCCGTAGGGGTACGCTTTCGCCGCCGTTCGGCCACGTCTCGAAGTCCGCATCGAAGCGCACCACGTAGTAACCTGCGGCGGTCACGTAGGCATATTTGTATTTGTCAGGGCTGCACACGCGTGCGCTGAGTGTGCCGGTCACCCTGGCCCAGTTCCCCGGTTCGAATTTGAGCCGGAAACGGCGGTCAGCAGGAATCGCCTTGTAGCTGTTCGAATAGGGCTTGTCGCGTGCGCCGGTGTGCGTAACCTCGATAATGACCTGGCCTTTGGGCGCATCGGGCAATACAACGTCTGTTTCGAGCACGCGCCCCGGCTGCAACGTCAGTACGTTGCTCTCGCCTTCGTACACGATCTGCCAGGCAATGGCCGCTTCATGGCGTAGCTGCGCTTCCCACTTCGCGCCCGCCTGGTCGAGGTGGTGCGTGCCATAGACGTAGGGCTGGCCGTAGGTGGTGGAATCGCCAGGCGCAACGTTGGACGTGTCGCGCAAGCGCTCCCAGGCTTGCTCCGGGTTGTAATCCGCGACCGTGAACGATCGCGGCACTGCCACGGTATGGGTTTTGATCGCCGTCACCGCCTCGACGCCGCCAGCCTCCAGGCCCGATGCTTCGCGGTACGGCACGACCCGTTGCGGCTCGTCGTAAATGTAATGCTCGATGTCGTCGCCAAAGACCACCTGATCGCCGTATTCCGTCTCCTGGATGTAGCTATAGACGCCCGATTTCTCCATCAGCATGTGCGCGTAATTTTGGTCGCTCGTGCCGTACTGCATGCGGAACGGGTGCTTCGGGTACTGGCGCCGCAGACAGAAACGGTATTGATGCTCCCTCAGCCCGTGATCGCGCAGCATTGCGGCAAGAATGTCGGGAGAGGAGGCGTGCTGAAAGATTTTTGTACGAGTCACCGCCGCCAGCCGCGCCAGATGCGACGTGAGCACGACCTCGTACTTTACATAGTCCTTCGTGGTCTGGATGGTGGAGAAGCGCGCGATGAAACCCGAGAACTTCCGCACCACCGCATCGTCGGCCACGATGGAAAACGCCGCGTCGCGGTTCAGGTAATCGACGCGCGCAAGCTGCTGCAAATGGGTGAGCACGATGGTCACCTGCGTGGGTTCGCCCATCTTTTCGGTTGCCTTGAACGACACTACCGAAAGCGCCGCCGCGCTGTCCGTACCCGGCACATCGAGAAAATACGCCTGCCGCCCTGGTATGGCTTGCAATGCGCCTTGCAGGTCCGCCATAGGCTGGTCTCCTTGCTGATTGTCTTGGGAGACGCGGCCTGATACGTCAGGACTACAAAGATGAGGCCGGCCGCGATATGGAGCTATTTCAGCCCGTCACGCTTTATAAGCTGTTGGGTGATTTGCATCAATCGGACGCGGCCTGAAAATTTGTCATTTATTGTCAAGGCCGCGACGCCGCGGGGCGAACTGACTGACTCAATGGCGAGCGGTCGCGAGGATGCTCCGGCCATCGCACAAACAAAAACCCAACCCTCGCGGTGTCGGCTTTCGTGCTGTCTTTCGCGCAACGGCATCGCCCCAACACACGCGAAGTGTTCGGCACGCTGTTGCAGAACGGGAAGGTCGTGTTCGCGGGCATGCTGCTCGTCGCGATGACCACCACCACGTTCTATCTGATCACCGTCTATACGCCGACCTTCGGCAAGACCGTGCTGAAGCTCTCGACCGCCGACAGTCTAATCGTCACGCTGTGCGTCGGCATCGGCAATTTCATCTGGCTGCCGATTGGCGGCGAGCTGTCGGATCGCATCGGTCGCCGGCCGATTCTGATCGCCATTACCGTGCTGGCGATTTTGACCGCGTATCCGGCGCTGTGGTGGCTGGCGTCGTCGCCCAGCTTCGTGCGCATGCTGATCGTGCTGCTGTGGTTCTCGTTCTTCTTCGGCACGTACAACGGCGCGATGGTTGCCGCGCTCACCGAGGTGATGCCGGAGAGCGTTCGTGTGGCGGGCTTCTCACTCGCGTTCAGTCTTGCTACGGCGATCTTCGGTGGGTTCACGCCGGCAGTGTCGACTTTTCTCATTCAGGTGACGGGCGACAGGGCAGCGCCGGGGTATTGGCTCAGCTTCGCGGCTGTGTGCGGAGTGTTCGCGACGCTGGTGCTTTATCGGCGGGGTGGGGTGGGACGCAGTTGGCGGGGTGGCGTGACTTCGACGTAACCCGCGAAATCCGCGTCAACGGCCGCGCCGGCGAACGGCCCAAACCGGCGCCAGCTTCCGCTGCAACTGCGCCGCCAGCTGCACAAGCCCGCCTTTTGCGCGGGCTTTTTTGCGTTCCAGTGGGGCGAACCAACGGCGCTCGCACGATGCCCGCGTCCGCCGAGCAGCGACCCCGCAAAATCGACAAATCCCATTATATGAGTCTCGCATTCACATATTGGAGATTTCTCAAAAACGGCCCTACAATCCAAACCACAATGCAACGCGAGCCAGAAAGCCCAGCAATCTGACCGCGCAAACAGCGACAGCAAAAAAACCGGAGACAAGGCCAAATCATGCCTATCAGCCAAAGGCGGCGCCATTGCGCCCGCAGTACCGCGAATCCTCACGGCTTCTCCTCCGGCCCCGCGCTGTAAGCGCAAAAACCACCCACAGCCAATCGCCATGAACAAAGCGATGCCCACTCACGCCGAGAGCACGTCCGAAGCCGATCAAGCGACCAGCGCCGCGCCGAGTCAGGCTCCCGCCGCCGCCAAGTCGCCGCGCGCCGGCACGCAACCGCCCGCCGTCGACGGCATCGGGCTGCCCAGCACGCTGCTGGACATCACGCCGCAACAGGCTGGCACGCAAACGTTGCTGCGCGGCCTGGCGATTCTCGAAGCCGCCGCCGCCGGCGTGCGTGACCTGCGCACCTTCGGCGCCGCGCTCGGCACGACCCGCAGCACCACGCACCGGCTGGTCAGCAGCCTGGTGCAGGCGCGGTATCTGCGTCAGGTGCAAGGCGGCTACCTGCTCGGCCCGAAGCTGATCGAACTCGGCACGATCGCGCTCGAACAGATGCCGCTTACCGCGGTTGCGCGCCCGCATCTGGAGTCGCTTGCCGAGCAGACGCTCGACACGATCCACCTCGGCGTGCGCGACGGCGACGACGTGCTGTACATCGACAAGATTCCCGGCACCCGAGGCCTCGAAATGCGCTCGCGCGTCGGTCACCGGATGCCGCTGGCGTCGACGGGAATCGGCAAGGCGATGATGCTCGACCTCACGCCGGATGTCTGGCAGTCGCTTTTCGATGCGTCGCGCCGCGCGCTCGCCGGTGTCACGTTCAAGCCGGACAACCGCCCCGACGCGCCGACCTTCATGCAACGCATGACCAATTACGCGGCCGGCGGCTATACCTTCGACCTCGAAGAGAACGAAGCGGCGATCCGTTGCGTCGCGGCCCCGGTGCGCGATGCGTCGGGCGCGGTGGTGGCGGCGCTGTCGGTGGCGAGCACGATCCCGTACATGCCGCTCGAACGCATGGACGAACTGATTCCGGTCGTGCAGCGCGAAGCACGCGCGATCTCGGAAGAACTCGGTTGGCGCGCTCCGCAACCGACCACCCGCAGGATCAAGCGATGAAACGAGCGGGTTCTCCCACACCGGCAAGCGCTCACCCGGTTGCAGGCGTCGCCGACGCCGCTGCCGGTTTCGCGCACGCCGCGCTGATTGCGCTCGACTGGGGCACGACGTCGCTGCGCGCCTATCTTTTCGACGCTGACGGCCAGGTGCTGGCGACGCGCGCTTCGACGGCGGGCATCATGAATCTGCCGCGCCGCGCGGAACAGGGCGGCTTCGACGCCGCCTTCGCCGACGCGTGCGGCGCCTGGCTCGAACAGGCTCCGGCCGTGCCGGTGATCGCGGCGGGGATGGTCGGCAGCGCGCAGGGCTGGGTCGAAGCGCCGTATGTCGACGCGCCGGCGAACGCCGATGCGCTGGTGGCCGGCATCATCCGCGTGAAGGCGGCGTGCGGCGCGACGCTGCATATCGTGCCGGGCGTGCTGCAACGCGGCGAACTGCCCAACGTGATGCGCGGCGAAGAGACGCAGATTTTCGGCGCGCTCAGCGAGGACGCGAACGCCGCCGACAGCGGCAAGCGCGCGCTGATCGGCCTGCCCGGCACGCACGCGAAATGGGCGGTGGTGCAGGCGGGGCGCATCGAACGCTTTCATACGTTCATGACCGGCGAAGTGTTCGCGGCGCTGCGCGAGCATACGATCCTCGGGCGCACGATGGTGACGCCGGATCGTCCGGATACCGAAGCATTCCTGCATGGCGTGAGCATCGCGCGCGAGAAGGGCCAGGCGGGTCTGCTCGCGACCGCATTCAGCGCTCGCACGCTCGGCCTCACCGGACAGCTCGCTAGCGACGCGCAGCCCGACTATCTGTCGGGCTTGCTGATCGGACATGAACTGGCAGGCCTCGAAGCCGTGCTGACGCAACAGCAGAACACGCTGGCCGCGCAGAGCCTGCGCCTGATCGGCAATGAAGCGTTGTGCGAGCGTTATCGCCTTGCGCTCGCGCAATTCGGCTGCACCCAGGCGACGTTGGTGAAGCAGGCCACCGAGCGCGGCCTGTGGCGCGTCGCGTCGCAGGCGGGGCTCGTCAATCCGGCCGCCCACGCGGCGCGCGCGGGCTGACCGGCCGCCCCGCCGCTCACGAAACAAGGAACCGACATGCAACCTCACATCAATCTGCCCGCTCAGTACATGCCGCACGCGGGCCTGATCGCGGCGTTCGAAGTCTGTCCGCTGATCGCCATCATGCGCGGCGTGACGCCCGCCGATGCGGCCGATCACGGTCAGGCGCTGTACGAAGCGGGCTTTCGCATCGTCGAAGTGCCGTTGAATTCGCCGCAGCCTTTCGACAGCATCGCCGCGATCCGCAAGGTATTGCCGGCCGACGCGATCGTCGGCGCGGGCACGGTGCTGCATCCGAGTTTCGTCAACGACGTGAAGCAGGCGGGCGGCGAACTGGTCGTGATGCCGCATAGCGATCCCGAGGTCGTCATCGCCGCGAAAGCGCAAGGACTCGCGTGCGCGCCGGGCGTCGCCACGCCGACCGAAGCGTTCGTCGCGCTGAAGAACGGCGCGGACGTGCTGAAGATGTTCCCCGCGGAGCAACTGGGCTGTCAGGTCGTGAAAGCATGGCGCGCGGTGATCGCGGCGCAGGTGCCGCTGGTGCCGGTCGGCGGCATCACCCCGGACAACATGGGGCCGTTCCTGAGCGCCGGCGCGAACGGCTTCGGACTCGGCTCGGCGCTGTACAAGCCGGGTCAGAGCGCGGCCGTGACCGCCTCGCATGCGAAGGCGTTCATCAACGGCTTGCGGATCGCCCGCGCGGGCGTGAAGAAATGAAACGGCTCGCCGGCAAAGCCGCGTTGATCACCGGCGCCGGGCGCGGCATCGGTGCGGCGATCGCGCTCGCGTTCGCGCGCGAGGGCGCGTCGGTCGTGCTGGCGGAACTGGATATCGACACCGCCCAGCAGACGGCCGAGCACATCAAGGCGCAAACCGGCGCACGGGTGCTCGCGCTGCACACGGACGTGACGCAGTCGGCGTCGGTTCAGCGGGCGGTAAGCGAGGCGGAACAGGCCTTCGGCGCGCTCGACGTACTGGTGAATAACGCCGGCATCAATGTGTTCTGCGATCCGCTGACCATGACCGACGACGACTGGCGCCGCTGCTTCGCGGTCGATCTGGACGGCGTGTGGAACGGCTGCCGCGCGGTGTTGCCCGGCATGGTCGAACGCGGTGCGGGCAGCATCGTAAACATCGCGTCGACACACGCGTTCAAGATCATTCCGGGCTGTTTCCCGTACCCGGTCGCCAAGCACGGCGTGATCGGCCTGACGCGCGCGCTCGGCATCGAATACGCGCCGCGCAACGTGCGGGTCAACGCGATCGCGCCGGGCTACATCGAAACGCAGTTGACGCACGACTGGTGGAACCAGCAAGCCGATCCGGCCGCCGCGCAGCGGGCGACGCTCGACTTGCAGCCGATGAAGCGCATCGGCCGGCCGGAAGAAGTGGCGATGACCGCGGTGTTTCTCGCGTCGGACGAAGCACCGTTCATCAACGCCAGTTGCATCACCGTGGATGGCGGCCGTTCGGCGCTGTACCACGATTGATTCACCACTGATTTTTGCAGTACGCAGGTTGCGCAGGGGCGCAAAGAGTACACCGGACGACGCGCTGGCCGCGTGTGTCATCACCGGTACAAGAAGACGCGGCCGCTTACCTTCTCGTTATCAATTAGTCAGGAGACACGCATCATGAAACGTAGAATTTTCCTCACGCTGGCAGCAGCGGCGACGGGTGTGCTCTTCAATGCGCCGGTCGCGCAAGCCGCCGACCCGGTCAAGATCGGCTTCCTCGTGAAGCAGCCCGAAGAACCCTGGTTCCAGGACGAATGGAAATTCGCCGAAATCGCCGCGAAGGAAAAGGGCTTCACGCTGGTGAAGATCGGCGCGCCGTCGGGCGAGAAGGTGATGAGCGCAATCGACAATCTGTCGGCGCAGAAGGCGCAAGGCTTCGTGATCTGCACGCCCGACGTCAAGCTCGGACCGGGGATCGTCGCGAAAGCGAAGGCCGACGGCCTGAAGATGATGACGGTGGACGACCGTCTGGTCGACGGCTCGGGCAAGCCGATCGCGTCGGTGCCGCATATGGGCATCTCGGCGTACAACATCGGCAAGCAGGTCGGCGACGGCCTGGCTGCGGAAATCAAGAAGCGCGGCTGGGACATGAAGGACGTCGGCGCGATCGACGTGACTTACGAACAGCTGCCGACCGCGCATGACCGCACGAGCGGCGCGACCGACGCGCTGGTGGCCGCCGGCTTCCCGAAGGCGAACATCATCGCCGCGCCGCAAGCGAAGACCGACACGGAAAACGCGTTCAACGCCGCCAACATCGCGCTGACGAAGAACCCGCAGTTCAAGCACTGGGTCGCTTACGCGCTGAACGACGAAGGTGTGCTCGGCGCGGTGCGCGCAGCGGAAGGCCGCGGCTTCAAGGCGGACAACATGATCGGTATCGGCATCGGCGGTTCGGACTCGGCGTTGAACGAGTTCAAGAAGCCGACGCCGACGGGCTTCTACGGTACGGTCATCATCAGCCCGAAGCGTCACGGCGAAGAAACCTCGACGCTGATGTACGACTGGATCACGCAAGGCAAGGAACCGCCGCTGCTCATTCTGACGACCGGCATGCTGGCCACGCGTGACAACGTCGGTGAAGTGCGCCAGAAGATGGGCCTCGCGTCGAATTAAGTTGCTACTTAGCGACATGAAGTGAACTGCCGGCGCGTCACGCTCGAAACATGACGCGCCGGTAATAGCAATAGAAGATCAGCAGTAGAGACAAGCCATGTTTGCGCCTGTCCGTGAGGAACGAAGTTCGCGGCACGGCGAGGCGCGGTTCACATGAAACAGCAACTATCTTGCATGGGACCGGAGCAGGCGCTAAAGCGCTAGAGCCGGTCGACCGCAACGGGTTGCATGGGACGGGAGTAAGCGCTAAAGCGCTAACTCCCGTCGACACAGGAGGCGAAGTGTCAGCGACGCTACGTTTTGACAATATCGGCAAAGTCTTTCCAGGCGTGCGTGCGCTCGACGGTGTGTCCTTCGACGTCAGCGTCGGCCAGGTTCACGGCCTGATGGGCGAAAACGGCGCAGGGAAATCGACCCTGCTGAAGATTCTCGGCGGTGAGTATCAGCCCGACTCGGGCCGCGTGCTGATCGACGGCAACGAGGTGCGCTTTACGAGCGCGGCGTCGTCGATCGCGGCGGGGATCGCGGTGATTCACCAGGAACTGCAGTACGTTCCCGACCTGACGGTCGCGGAAAACCTGCTGCTCGGCCAGTTGCCGAACTCGCTCGGCTGGGTCAACAAGCGCGAAGCCAAGCGCTTCGTGCGCGAACGGCTCGAAGCGATGGGCGTGGCGCTCGATCCGAACGCGAAGCTGCGCAAGCTGTCGATCGCGCAACGGCAGATGGTCGAAATCTGCAAGGCGCTGTTGCGCAACGCGCGCGTGATCGCGCTCGACGAGCCGACCAGTTCGCTGTCACATCGCGAGACCGAGGTGTTGTTCAAGCTCGTGCGCGATCTGCGCGCCGACAACCGCGCGATGATCTACATCTCGCACCGGATGGACGAGATCTACGAGTTGTGCGACGCCTGCACGATCTTCCGCGACGGTCGCAAGATCGCATCGCATCCGACGCTCGAAGGCGTGTCGCGCGACACCATTGTCAGCGAGATGGTCGGGCGTGAAATTTCGGATATCTACAACTACTCGGCGCGCCCGCTCGGCGAAGTGCGCTTCGCGGCAAAAGCGATCGAAGGTCATGCGCTCGCACAGCCGGCCAGCTTCGAGGTGCGGCGCGGCGAGATCGTCGGCTTCTTCGGTCTGGTGGGCGCGGGCCGCAGCGAACTGATGCATCTGGTGTATGGCGCTGATCACAAGAAGGGTGGCGAGCTGCTGCTCGACGGCAAGCCGATCAAGGTGCGCAGCGCGGGCGAAGCGATTAAGCACGGCATCGTGCTGTGTCCGGAAGACCGCAAGGAAGAGGGCATTGTCGCGATGGCGACGGTGTCGGAGAACATCAACATCAGTTGCCGCCGTCACTATCTGCGCGCGGGGATGTTCCTCGATCGCAAGAAGGAAGCGGAAACGGCGGACCGTTTCATCAAGCTGCTGAAGATCAAGACGCCGAGCCGCCGTCAGAAAATCCGCTTCCTGTCGGGCGGCAATCAGCAGAAGGCGATTCTGTCGCGCTGGCTCGCCGAGCCCGATCTGAAAGTCGTGATTCTCGACGAACCGACTCGCGGCATCGATGTCGGCGCGAAGCATGAAATTTACAACGTGATTTATCAGCTAGCCGAACGCGGCTGCGCGATCGTGATGATCTCGTCGGAATTGCCGGAAGTGCTCGGCGTGTCCGACCGGATCGTCGTGATGCGCCAGGGCCGGATTTCCGGCGAGCTGGCGCGCCAGGATGCAACGGAGCAATCGGTGCTGAGCCTGGCACTGCCGCAAAGCTCGACCGCGCTGCCCGGAACCGAAACTGCTGCCCAGCAGGCGGCCTGAACATTATTCGGACGCAAGTCCGGCAACCCGTGGGGATACGGGAGGAGTATTGAACATGCAAGCCAGAGAAAACCTCGCGCAACAGGCCGCCAAAAGCGCCGCCGATGCGCTGATTCCACAGACCAACGACAAGGCGAAATGGTGGCAGCAGATCACCGAGTACAGCCTGATCGTGATCTTCGTCGTGATGTTCGTCACGATGTCGCTGACCGTCGACCACTTCTTCTCGATTGAGAACATGCTCGGTCTCGCGCTGTCGATCTCGCAGATCGGCATGGTCGCGTGCACGATGATGTTCTGTCTGGCCTCGCGCGACTTCGACCTCTCGGTGGGTTCGACCGTCGCATTCGCCGGCGTGCTGTGCGCGATGGTGCTCAACGCCACCGGCAATACCTTCATCGCGATCATCGCGGCGGTCGCGGCGGGCGGGGTGATCGGCTTCGTCAACGGCGCGGTGATCGCATATCTGCGCATCAACGCGCTGATCACGACGCTCGCGACGATGGAAATCGTCCGTGGCCTCGGCTTCATCGTGTCGCACGGGCAGGCCGTGGGCGTGTCGTCGGATACGTTCATCGCACTGGGCGGCTTGAGCTTCTTCGGCGTGTCGCTGCCGATCTGGGTCACGCTGCTGTGCTTCATCGTGTTCGGCGTGATGCTCAACCAGACCGTGTACGGCCGCAATACGTTGGCGATCGGGGGCAATCCGGAAGCGTCGCGTCTGGCCGGTATCAATGTCGAACGCACGCGCGTTTTTATCTTCCTGATTCAAGGTGCCGTGACCGCGCTGGCTGGTGTGATCCTGGCGTCGCGCATCACGTCGGGTCAGCCGAATGCCGCCGAAGGTTTCGAGCTGAACGTGATTTCGGCGTGTGTGCTGGGCGGCGTGTCGCTGCTCGGCGGCCGCGCGACGATTTCCGGCGTGGTGATCGGCGTGCTGATCATGGGTACGGTCGAGAACGTGATGAACCTGCTGAACATCGACGCGTTCTATCAGTACCTCGTGCGCGGCGCGATCCTGCTCGCCGCCGTGCTGCTCGACCAGTTGAAGAACCGTGGTTCGCGGGATTGAGCCGAGGGCTGAATCCACCACGCCACTCACCCCACAGCTCTTAAAGGAATCGAACGATGTCGTCTCCGGCCAATGCAACCGCTCAACTCGCGGACAATGCGTTCGCGCGCTATCCGAGTCTCGTCGACCGCACGGTGTTGATCACGGGCGGCGCGACCGGCATCGGCGCATCGTTCGTCGAGCATTTCGCGGCGCAAGGCGCGCGCGTCGCGTTCTTCGATATCGACGCGAGCGCGGGTGAAGCGCTTGCCGACCAGCTCGGCGATTCGAAGCACAAGCCGCTGTTCCTGACCTGCGACCTGACCGATGTCGACGCGCTGCAAAAAGCGATCGCCGATGTGAAGGCCGCGCTCGGGGCCATCCAGGTGCTGGTCAACAACGCGGCGAACGACAAGCGCCACACGATTGGCGAAGTGACGCGCGAGTCGTTCGACGCGGGCATCGCGGTGAATATCCGCCATCAGTTCTTCGCCGCGCAGGCGGTGATGGAGGACATGAAGGCGGCCAGGAGCGGCTCGATCATCAACCTCGGTTCGATCAGCTGGATGCTGAAGAACGGCGGCTATCCGGTGTACGTGATGTCGAAATCGGCGGTGCAGGGTTTGACGCGCGGACTCGCGCGCGACCTCGGGCACTTCAACATTCGCGTCAATACGCTGGTGCCGGGCTGGGTGATGACGGAGAAGCAGAAGCGTCTGTGGCTCGACGACACCGGCCGCCGTCAGATCAAGGAAGGGCAGTGCATCGACGCCGAGCTGGAACCGGCCGACCTCGCGCGCATGGCGCTCTTTCTCGCCGCCGACGACAGCCGGATGATCACCGCGCAGGACATCGTCGTCGATGGAGGCTGGGCGTGAGCGCTGGCGCGCCGTCGAGCGGCACGTCGCGGCGGGCGGCATTGCTGCTCGACACGAAATGCACGCTCGGCGAAGCGGCCACATGGTGCGCGAAAACCGGTCGCTTGTACTGGACGGACATCGAAGGTGCGCGCCTGTGGCGCTACGATCCGAGCGACGGCCGCAGCACGTTCTGGCGCATGCCCGAACGCCTCGCGACGTTCGCATTGTGCGCGAACCCGCACTACCTGCTGCTCGGCCTCGCCACGCATCTCGCGTTTTTCGATCTGGCGACCGGTGAGACGCGGCGCATCGTCGATATCGAACCGGGTCTGACTACGCGCGTGAACGACGGCCGTTGCGATCGTCAGGGGCGCTTCGTATTCGGCACGAAAGACGAAAGTTCGCCGGCGCGCCCGGTCGGCGGCTTTTACCGGCTCAATCGTGATCTGTCGCTGGAGCGCCTGGCGCTGCCGGCGCCGGCGATCTCGAACAGCATAGCGTTCAGTCCCGACGGCGCGACGTTGTATTACTGCGATTCGTTGATCCCCGAAATTCGCGCGTGCGATTATCACGCGGACGGCAGCATCGCCAACGACCGTCAGTTCACGCAGGTCATCGGCGCGGGCGTGGAGCCGGACGGCTCGACCGTCGACCGCGACGGCGGCCTGTGGAACGCACAGTGGAATGGCGCGCGGGTGGTGCGCTACGGTCCCGACGGCGTGCAAACGGACCGCATCGAGGTGCCGACCATCCAGCCCAGTTGCGTCGCGCTGGGCGGCCCGCAACTCGGCACGCTGTACATCACGAGCGCACGCACCGGTCTCGACGCCGCCGCGCTGGCGAACGATACTCGGGCGGGCGGCGTGTTCGTCGCGACGGTTGGGCGGCGAGGTTTGCCCGAACCGGAGTTCCAAGGCGCGCCCGCATAGCGCAGAATGACGCAGCCCGGTCGTAAGGCCGCGGCGGCGGCTAGTCCATGCAATGAGTTTGAAAGAATCAGAAGGTGATGTCGCAATTCCAGTGGCAGCAAATCGGCAGCATGCAGTTCGGACCCAGAGGCGATCGGTTCAAAAAATCGCCCAACAGCATCCGTCAGCAATGACGGCAACGTCCCAAGCCTCTCGATGGAGCCAGATATGACTGTTGCGAATCTTGTTTCCGCTTCTCCCCCAACTTCACAGAGCCGACGCTCGCGCCTGGCCGCGGCGGCCAATCCGGTGCTGGCCGGGCCGAGCACGTCGGCGGTGGCGGTCGGCGAAAGCAGCGCCGGCGATGTCGCGTGCATTACGCTTGCCAACGCGCATTTGCGGCTGGACGTCGCGCCGACGCTCGGCGGCGGCGTCACCCGCTTCGACTGGCGCAGCGACGGCGCGCTCACGCCGATCTTCCGGCGCTGCCGCCATGTCGGCGCCGACACGCAACCGAACCAGCTCGCCTGCTATCCGCTGCTGCCGTATTCGAACCGGATCGGCGGCGGTCGTTTCAATGTGGCGGGGCGGCGTGTCGAGGTGCCGCGCAATCGCGCCGACGAACCGTTGCCGATTCACGGTGACGGCTGGCTGTCGGCGTGGCAGGTGGCCGAGTCGGACCGCGAAAACGTGCGTCTGACGCTCGATCGCCATGACGGCAAGCCGTACGCGTTCCGTGCGACGCAAACCTACACGCTGGAAGGCTCGACGCTCGTCGTCGCGCTGGAGATCGAGAACGCGGGGCGCGAGGCGCTGCCGTTTGGACTGGGCGTGCATCCGTTCTTCGTGCGCGATGCGGATACCGAACTGTCGGCGGCGGCCGGCGGCCTATGGCTGTCCGGCGACGACTGGCTGCCGGTGCGGCACGTGCCGGCGCCGCCCGCGTGGCAATTCGGCGTCGCTTATCCGTTGCCGGAGACGATCGTCAATCACGCGTTCACCGGCTGGAGCGGGCAGGCGGCGGTGGTGTGGCCGAAGCGCCGCCTGTCGCTGAACATCGCCGCCGACACCGACTACTACGTGCTGTATACGCCGCCCGGCGAAGACTTCTTCTGCTTCGAACCGGTCGACCATCCGATCAACGCGATGAATCTGGCCGGCGGCGCGTGCGAAAACGGCATGACCCTGCTGGGACGCGGCGAGCGGCTCACGCGCACGTTCCGCTTCACCGTCGAGCGCACCGGCTTGCGTTCGATGCCCGGCGGCGCGCGCGGATCTCGCCGGCAGTAGCAGCGCCCACAGTGGCAGGAAGGGACCGCGCGGCGCGGCACGACGCGGGCGCACCCTTCGCACCATGCTCAAGGAAACCCGTGCGCTGCTGCGGGCCCGGCTGGCGCGCGACCCGCCGCGCGGGACAGGTAAAATACGCGCCTCTTCCGAATACCGGCTCGCCGCGAGACCCACCATGTCCAATTTCATCCAGACACTCAACGACGCCTGGCAGCGCACCAACTCGCTGCTGTGCGTCGGCCTCGATCCCGAGCCCAGCAAATTCCCGGGCGCGCTCGCCGGCCGGCCCGACGCGATTTTCGACTTCTGCCGCGCGATCGTCGATGCAAGCGCGCCGTACGCGTCGTCGTTCAAACCGCAGATCGCCTACTTCGCCGCGCATCGCGCCGAGGACCAGCTCGAGCAGCTGATTGCTCACATTCACGCGAATCATCCGGACCTGCCGGTGATCCTGGACGCGAAGCGCGGCGACATCGGCAGCACCGCCGAGCAATACGCACGCGAGGCGTTCGAGCGCTACCAGGCGGACGCGGTGACAGTGAATCCGTACATGGGTTTCGACTCGATCCAGCCGTATCTGGAGCGCCAAGGCAAGGGCGTGATCGTGCTGTGCCGCACATCGAATGCGGGCGGTTCCGATCTGCAATTCCTGGAGACGGGCGGCCGTCCGCTGTACCAGGTCGTCGCGCAACTGGCGGCGGACAAGTGGAATGCGAGCGGCCAGCTAGCGCTGGTGGTCGGCGCGACGTTCCCGAAGGAAATTGAAGTAGTGCGCCGGATTGTCGGCGATATGCCGCTGCTGATTCCGGGCATCGGCGCGCAAGGCGGCGACGTCGAGGCGACCGTCCATGCCGGACGCACCGCGAACGGCACGGGCATGCTGATCAACTCGTCGCGCGCGATCATCTATGCGGGCAAGGGCGACGATTTCGCGCAAGCCGCAGCGAAAGCCGCCATGGAAACGCGCGACCGGATCAACGCGTTTCGGTGATGGAGGTCTTGGGTTGCTTGGTGAAGCTGGCTCCAGGTTGAACGAGCCAGCTTTTTGAGCGGCCTCGGAGCGGGGTGATTGGGTGAGAGGGTTCGGAACGTTCCGAATCGCCTGGTTTTCTTAAACCACCGGCCCGCCCAGAGCAAGAAGGCGACCTAAGCCGCCGGCCCCAGCCGCGCAATAAACTCCGCATGCTGTGGATGCTCCGCCTTCAACGCATCCATATCCGCCAGTTCGAACTCGCTGAATTCGAATCCCGGCGCGACGGTGCAGCCCACCAGCGCGAACGCCGCCGGATCGGCGCACTCCGCTGCGAACCACAAGCCCGCCCACACCACCGCCTGAAACACGACGTCGGGATGCGCGAGCGTATTGCCCAGTTTGTGCGTAACCAGTGCGCCGTTTCCGTCGAGCACGTGGACGTTCAAAGGCTCGCCCGCATAGAAATGCCAGACTTCATCGGACTTGATCCGATGCCACGCAGAATGCGCGCCGTCGCATAGCAGGTAGTAAATCGCGGTCGACGCCGAGCGGTTCTGGGCCGAACCGTCGTCGCGAACCACGCATTGCGCCGCCCGATACGTCTCGCTAAAAAATCCGCCTTCCGGATGCGGCTTCAGATTGAAGCGGCGGATCAGTTCGTCTTTGGCTGCATGCGAATCCCGCATCGTTCCCGCCCTTCAAACGAGGGTCAATGTTCGCGCTCGTCGAGCAGCGCGAGCAGGCCGCGCAATGCATGCGCGGCGGCCTGCACGCGGATCTGCTCGCGGTCGCCCTTGAAGATTTTCGTTTCCACCGACGTATGCAGCCGGTTGCTCCAGCCGAACGACACCATCCCGACCGGCTTGGTCTCGGTGCCGCCGCCCGGTCCGGCGATGCCGGTGACCGACAGCGAGACTTGCGCGCGGCTGTTGCGCAGCGCGCCTTCGGCCATCGCGCGCGCGACCGGTTCGCTGACTGCGCCGTGTTTGTCGATCAGGTCGGCGGGCACGCCGATCATCTCGCTCTTCGCCTGGTTCGAATACGTGACGAAGCCGCGCTCGAACCAGCCGCTGCTGCCCGAAATGTCGGTGATCGCGGTCGCCACCATGCCGCCCGTGCAGGACTCGGCGGTGACGAGCATCAGGCGCTCGTCGCGCAGGCGGTTGCTCACACGAATCGCGAGCTGGTGAACGACAGAATCGGTAGGCATGGCGTCAATCCGGAAAACGGGGGCCGGCGGTGAAGCGCGGCATAAGCGGCATAAGCGGCGATTGCCGGGCTGCGATCAAACCGACATGCGCCACAGCGCGATCACGAGCAACGTGAAAAAGGCGGCGACCAGGTCGTCGAACATGATGCCAAAGCCACCTTTCAGGCGGCGGTCGAAATAACTGATGGGCGGCGGCTTCACCATGTCGAAAAAGCGGAACACGATGAAGGCCCACAGCTGGCCAGTCAGCGTCACCGGCGTAACCATCAGCAGCACCAGCCAGAACGCGACGATTTCGTCCCACACGACCGGCGACGGGTCGTCGATGCCGAGCCGCTTCGCGGTAAAACCGCAGATCGCGATGCCGCCGATAAAGCCGGCGCCGATCAGCACGCCCCATTCGATCACGGTCAGATAGCGGCTCAGCACGGCGAACGAGGCCCACGCGAACAGCGTGCCCATCGTGCCCGGCGCCACCGGCGACAGGCCGCTGCCGAACCCGAGCGACAACAGGTGCAGCGGATGCGACAGCATGAAACGCGCGGTGGCGCGGCGCGGCTGAGGCCGTGGCGCACGCGGTCCGGGCGCCTGGGGCGGCTGCGGCTCGCTGCCGATATCGTCGGCGGGGCCGAGCGGGGGATCAGTCTGCATGGAAGTGGTCGAAGCCTTGCAACGTCAGAGTGAGCGGCGCGCCGGCGGCGTCGCGCCAGTCGATGGCCGGGCGGTCGTCCGCCGTCTGGAGAGCGCTTATTGTACCGATGCGTGTGACTGGCACGGCCACCGCGCGTCCGGCTGCTTCGATCGCGGTGCGCGTCGTGGCGGGTGCGGTGAAGCACAGCTCGTAGTCGTCGCCGCCGGCGAGCGTGCAGCGCTGCTGGATGGCGGGCGCGAGGCGGCGCAGCGCGGCGGAACGCGGCACGGCGTCGACATCGACCGTGGCGCGCATGCGCGAGCGTTCCAAAATGTGCAGCAGATCGCCGGCCAAGCCGTCCGACAGGTCGAGCGCCGCGTGCGCCAGGCCGCGCAGCGCGAGCCCGAGCGGCACGCGCGGCTCCGGTCGTTCGAGGGCGCGGCGAAACGCCGCGGCATCGCTGGCATCGGCGGACCACTCGCCGCGTTGTATGCCGAGACCGGCGCGCGCGTCGCCGAGGGTGCCGGAAATCCAGATGTCGTCGCCCGGCTGGGCCGCGTCGCGGCGCAGCGCCACTTGCGGCGGCACGCTGCCGAACACGGTGATGCACAGATTCAGCGGGCCGCCCGTCGTGTCGCCGCCGATCAGCTCGCAGCCGTAGCGCCCGGCGAGCGCGAAGAGTCCCTCGCTGAACGCGGCGAGCCACGCTTCATCCGCTTTCGGCAATGAGAAGGCCAGCGTGAACGCCTGCGGCTGTGCGCCCATCGCGGCGAGATCCGACAGGTTCACCGCGAGCGTCTTGTGACCCAGCGCTTCGGGATCGACATCGGCGAAGAAGTGGCGGCCTTCCACCAGCATGTCCGTCGATATCGCCAGCATTTCGCCGGCACGGGGCGTTAGCAGCGCGCAGTCGTCGCCGATGCCGAGCGACTCGCTGGCGGCGTCGGACGGTCGCGCGGCGGCGGCTCGGCGGGCAAAGAATCGGTCGATCAGCGAAAACTCGGAGAGCATGGTGGCCAAGGGTGAACGGATAACTACCGCGAACAGCGCCTAACGGCGCGCATTGTACGAAGTGCCGGTGCTATTCGCACCCAAAGCACAAGCAACTCGCGCTCCTATCGCTGACGACTTCGATTTGAGCCGCACGTTGCGTGAAGCATGTCACTCCGGCCTTTCGCTTTCGCTCTGTTTAAGTCGCGGCACTTGTACCCGTATTGAAGGAATCGCGTAGGCAATTGGGGCTACAATGCCGTCGAACGTCTATTCTAATCCGCACTTCGAAGCCCGCCTTATGTCGAATCCCGTCAATAGCAAACTCCGCGAAGCCGCACTCGATTACCACGAGTTCCCCACCCCAGGGAAACTGGCAATCACCCCGACCAAGCAGATGATCAACCAGCGCGACCTCGCGCTGGCGTACTCGCCGGGCGTTGCGTTCGCGTGCGAGGAAATCGTCGAGAACCCGATGAACGCCGCGCGATTCACCGCGCGTAGCAACCTCGTCGGCGTCGTCACGAACGGCACCGCGGTGCTCGGCCTCGGCAACATCGGCCCG
>NZ_JARESU010000460.1:0-1131 GCF_046027075.1 Paraburkholderia sp. RL18-085-BIA-A
AACCGGAATGCTGGCCGGATCGACGACATAGCACTCGACGTGTTGAGCCCGCAGCGCGCGACAGATCCAGAACGCCTCCTGGCCGGCCTCGTAGGAAACGACAACGCGCACGCCAGCGGGCAGCGACCACTTTTGCCGGTGCGCCTCGATCAGGTCGAGCACGGCCTACAGCCGCGCGGCGGCTTGGGGCTGCGCCACCGTGTGCACGGCTGGCTTCTCGCGCCGGCCGTCGTGCAGCGCGACCTTCCACGAGGCGGCAGCGAGTTCCAGTGACACGGCCAGCACGAGCGCTTCCGGGTGGTGCGTCGCGTATGTCTGAACTGTGCGCATGATCCTCTCTCCTTTCAGTAAGGCTCAACAGGCTGATTTTAAGGCTTGGCCTGTGTGCCCCCCCTGCATAGGATCTGTTATGACCATGACGCTGGCCGGCGGTGGGCAACTCGCCAGGCGGGCGCATGGCGTTTCTTCGAAATAAAGGCGGGATAGGCTCACCTGCCCTCGATAACGGACGAGATCGTCCCGCCGGCCGGCTCGTGCAGGTCGAGCCGGGTGCGAACAGCAACTTACCGCTCAAAAACCTTGACTGACCACCTCAGGGCGTGAAGCCGCCCGTCGCCGCGTCGTGGCGAATGTCCGTTGGCAGCCACGTACAGGACACACACAGACGGCAGGCCACGGCCAAAGCCGATACCCGCTGAACGAGATTGAAATGGCTGGTTACCCAACTATGACTGGCTCGCGTTAAGCACCGCAACCGGAACATAGCTGAAATATAATAGTGAACAACATGGGTAGCAGCGAGGCGAAGCTTGGCGCGCTGGCACATACAGTTGCAAGCCATCCGCCCACCGGTACTGCGTTACGGCTTTGTAGTCGTATGCGTTGGAATCGCGCTTGGGCTGGCGCTAGCATGCCAACATTACGGCTTTCACGATGCCGAAATGCCGCTTTTTGACCTGGCCATCGTTCTCGTTACCTGGTATGCCGGTATAGGACCATCCGCGCTGGCGGTTTTCCTCTCGGGAGCCAGCAACACCTACTTCTTTACCCCGCCACTTTATACCTTCGAAATCACATCGGAAGATCTGCCGTACCTCGTTCTTTTCACAGTATGGTCAGCAGTTATTGCCT
>NZ_JARESU010000461.1:0-1125 GCF_046027075.1 Paraburkholderia sp. RL18-085-BIA-A
TGTGAAACGCGCCGGCTACGAAGTGCCACAGTCGTCGACCTCGCTTAACGTGGGCGGCATGACATGCGCATCCTGCGTTTCGCGCGTCGAAAAGGCGCTGCTCCGGGTAGCCGGCGTGACTGACGCCGTCGTGAACCTCGCAACAGAGACCGCAACGGTGCGCGGCTTTGGAGTTAGAGAGGATGCGCTCGTCGCCGCCGTCTCGAAAGCGGGCTATGAGGCATCGTTGCACACCGACGAAGCGAAGCAAGCGCCGTTGCCCCGGCGAGATAGCGAGATGCTGGCAGTTTTAGTCTGCGCGCTGCTCACGTTGCCGCTGGCCGTGCCGATGGCCGCCCAGTGGTTCAGTCTGCACGTGATGCTGCCACCGTCCGTTCAACTCGTGCTCGCGACAATGGTGCAGTTTGCCTTCGGTGGGCGGTTCTACAAGGCTGCATACAAGGCGGTTCTGGCGAGAGCCGGCAACATGGATTTGCTGGTTGCGCTCGGGACTACTGCTGCGTACGGGCTGAGCGTGTATGAACTGATGGCTCACCCGGGCGAAACGGGCCACCTGTACTTCGAGTCAGCCGCCATCGTCATTACGCTGGTGCGTTTCGGCAAATGGCTGGAAGTGCGTGCGAAACTTAAGACGGCCGAGGCCATACGGGCGCTGAATGCTCTGCGGCCCGAAACGGCGCGCGTGCGCGCAAACGGCGAAGAAAAGGACATTCCACTGTCCCAGGTAAGAGTAGATGACAGCGTGGTGGTTCGTCCTGGCGAGCGAATTCCAGTCGACGGCGTGATTCTGGAAGGCCAAAGCGATATTGACGAGTCGCTCATCACGGGTGAGAGCTTGCCGGTGTCCAAGGGCGCAGGCGACGCGGTCGTCACCGGCTCAATCGTGGCGCATGGCTACCTTGTTGTGCGGACGACGGCCCTCGGCGCGGACACGATGTTGTCGCGCATTATTCGGCTGGTCGAGTCCGCACAGGCCGAGAAGGCGCCGATTCAGCGTTTGGTGGACAAGGTCAGTGCGGTATTTGTGCCGGCTATATTGGGCATTGCATTGCTGACCTTCTTCGGCTGGCTCGCTGTGAGTGGAAGTGCCGAAATCGCAGTGCTGAACGCGGTCGCGGTACTTGT
>NZ_JARESU010000462.1:0-1123 GCF_046027075.1 Paraburkholderia sp. RL18-085-BIA-A
CTTGTTGTTGAGACCCTCAACGAAGCCAAGCGGCACCTTGTTTTCTGGCTTGCAATAGGAAGCAATCCCGTCCCAATGACGCTCGACCATCGCGGCAAACTTCTCATACGGCTTCAAACGCTGCCACTTCAGGCTGGATTTCCAGTTCTCGAAGAAGCGACGTGCCCAGCCTTCGCGCTCGTAGTCCCACAACTGCCCGAACGACTCCTTGAGCAGGTACGCGGTATTCAGACGTCGGTTCGCTGCGAGAAGCGTCTTCAAGGAGTCCCTGCCTTCCATCGACAGGTTCTCGCGATGACTGAGCAGAACGTACTTCTGGCCTTTGATGTAGCGCCGCTGCTCGCCTTGCAGGCGAGCGTATTCGCTCTTGCGCACTTCATCCAGCGCTTCGTTGAGCTGCTTTATGACATGGAATTTGTCGTACAGGATGGCCGCATGCGGCACGCGTTCCTGCGCGACGTTGTAAAACGGCCGCCACATGTCCATCACGACAAGCCGGATGCCGCGGGCCTTTTTCTCGCCCAGCCAGTCATAGAACTGATGCATGCTGGCCTCCTTTCGATCTTCGCCACCGAACCAGATCGCACGGCCCCGTATCAGGTCGCTCACAACAATGCGGTACGTCTGTCCCTTGCCAATCGAAATCTCGTCGATGCCGATTACCTTCGACCCGGGCGTGCCGAACCGCTCCAGCTGCGCCCGCATGTACTGCATCTCGAGGTCCTTGACCGTGTGCCAGTGCAATTGCAGTTCGTCAGCAACGTCCTTGACCGTGCTCTCGCGACAGCGACGACCGACGTACCACGCGAAGCGCTTCGTGTAGTGAGGGTTGTCCGCCAGAAAGCTCAGTTGTTCGCCTTTCAGGCTGCCATCGCATCGACAGCGGACCCGACGAGCTTCGAGTTCCAGGTAAATCCGTACATCGCCGTTCGGCAGATCTCGAACGCGACGCACCCTGCGATCATGGATCGAGCACCGTCGACCACATCCCTTGCAGGCCGTTTTTTTGAGCGCCGAACCAGCGTGACGACGCGTGCCATGCGATCACCGAAGACACCGCGCAGCGCTTCGCAAGGACGGAATCCGTCGAACCGGTATGCGTCGGAAAGACGCTTGAGTTTGC
>NZ_JARESU010000463.1:0-1119 GCF_046027075.1 Paraburkholderia sp. RL18-085-BIA-A
GTTCGCCATCGGCGAACTGAGCCATACACGAATTGCCAAACGCTCTGGTTGATGCCCGAGCTGCGTGTATTGAGATTATTTCGGCGTTTCCACACAGCCTGGGTCGCCTGCTGCCGATCGGTACCCTTCGAGACTCAGGCGGCGCATGCTGTTTGCATAAGGCAGCGAACGGCCAACAGAAGCCGGTCTCCAGACAACGGACCTTCGCGCTCCGACTACGCTCGTCGCGTCCTCGGCCAGAACCCTCCCTGATGGTCCGGAAAAAAAATCGTATCGCCGATGTGTGGCAGAAGACATCGTGCGCGTGGCAGATTTCGACGCATCGTTTCGATAGTGCTCGCGTCTGCCTGTAGGCAAACTTGATGCGTGGCGGCAACGCGAGTCGCGGAGAACGACATGAGAGCTGCGGAGAGATCCTTGCACTGGGCCGTCGAAAAAATGGCCATCTCCGACACTAGAGATGGCTGTGCGCGTCACTCAATTTCACCGTACCGTCCAGCAGCGCAAGCGCGGCCTGCAATGAACGGGCATCATAGCTCCGCATGAATGTCGGTGTGCCGGCGTAGCACGCTTACGCAGCAACTGGTGGACGAGGTATCTTGCAGGATCTTGTTTGCGCCATCCGCGCATCCCCAACACTTCAATGAGCGAACCATCATGGATCAAGTATCCGCCAAGCGATAATTCGCCGAAAAGCTGGCGATGCCGAGGCCATCGCGAACATGCCCGGTAACCGCCTTTACCGACAATAGTCACGTACCGACACGGATTCGTGATCGTCAAACTCAGGCTAGCTAAATGGCCCGCCGCAACGCGATACGCGTGTTTGCGCAGCCCTCTGCGAACCGCCCTAATGCCGGAGCACCCATGCTCTATCAACTGCACGAATTCCAGCGGGCGATGTTGAGCCCCCTTACAGCCTGGGCCCAGGCCGCGTCGAAATCGTTCGCGAATCCCGCCAGTCCGTTGGCCTATGTGCCCGGCGCCACGCGCCTCTCAGCCGGTTACGAACTGCTCTACCGGCTTGGCAAGGATTACGAAAAGCCCGAGTTCAATCTCCATCAGATTGTCAAAGATGGCCATAACATTCCGATCATCGAACAGATCATTGTCGAGAAG
>NZ_JARESU010000464.1:0-1116 GCF_046027075.1 Paraburkholderia sp. RL18-085-BIA-A
GTAAGCGTCATTTGAAGGCCGTATCGACATCGACGTTGAGAGTGTCCAAAGTGATGTCCATCACTTCGAGTAGTGGGGACCACTTTGATGACAGAGATCGACAGTGCTGGAAGCCGCAAGGGGCGGCCGAATTACGCGCCTGAATTCCGGCGTGAAGTTGCGATGGCAGCGTGTGAGCCGGGCATCTCGGTGGCGAAGCTCGCGCAGTCGCACGGTCTGAATCCGAACATGGTGTTCAAGTGGCGCAGGCAGTACCGTGCCGGTCTGCTGGACAAGAGGACGGCGAGCGAGACGGCAGTGTTCGTTCCGGTGGCGATGTCGCCGGATGATTTGATGGCGGTTTCGGCGCTACCGGTGCCGACAGCGCAATTACCATTGCGCGCACAGGAAGCCGCGACTTCAGGTATAGAGATCGAGCTCAATGGCGCACGCGTGCGAGTGAGCGGGAAGGTAGACCCAGCCCAGTTGCGACTGGTGCTGCATTGCCTGAGGCCGGCATGATCGCGCTGCCGACCGGCACCCGCATCTGGCTCGCCGCAGGCGTCACCGACATGCGCCGCGGCATGGATGGTCTGGCTGCACTGGCGCAGGTGGCCCTTGAGCAAGACCCGTTCTCGGGCCACGTGTTCGCTTTCCGTGGTCGCCGTGGCGATCTGGTGAAACTGCTGTGGTGGAGTGGCGATGGAATGAACCTGTACGTCAAGCGCCTGGAGCGAGGCCGTTTCATCTGGCCGCAGGCCAACGCGGGATGCATCCATCTGTCGGCGGCACAACTGTCGATGCTGCTCGAAGGCATCGACTGGCGACGCCCCGAACGGACGTGGAGGCCCACATGCGCCGCGTAAATTTGCCCCCACTTCTGCGCGTGCCTGGTAAACTCTCAGGCATGCCAGTCAGCCGACTTCCCGACGACATCGACACACTCAAGCGCATGCTTGTCTCGCGCGAAGAAACCATTGCGCGCCTGCTTGCCGAGATCTCGCGTCTGAAGCGCTGGCAGTACGGACGCTCGTCGGAGCGCATGGCAGAACTGACGGGACAACTGCAGCTCGCACTCAGTGGCGGGTCACTGCCGCAGCAGGATGCCGTGCCGGCACCGGCGCCAGAACCGGTGCC
>NZ_JARESU010000465.1:0-1109 GCF_046027075.1 Paraburkholderia sp. RL18-085-BIA-A
TTACTCATAAGTCAGGAATTTAGCGGACATATCGCCTATGCTTAAGCGAGGGTAGCTGACAGGATCGCTCATGAAACGGGACGGCCGGAGCCTGGCTCACAATACGCTAGAAGAGATGCGCATTCTGGCAGTTCAACGCATGGCCGAGGGAGAACATCCGGACGACGTTGCAGCCTCGTTTGGAATGCATCGCTCCTGGGCATACAAGATCCGGGCTCAGGCGCGCGGTCGCGGCCGTGGCCCGCGTGTGCTGCTCTCGACCAAAGGCACGGGCCGCCCTCGAAAACTCACGCAAGCACAGGAACGGCAGGTGCTGCGCTGGATCAATGGCAAGAATCCAATGCAGTATGGATTTGACTTCGGCCTGTGGACGCGCAATCTGGTTCGGGAACTGGTGCAGCGAGAGTTCAGTGTCACGTTGAGCCTGGCGTCAATTGGCGCGATGCTGGCGCGCTTGAACCTGACGCCGCAAAAGCCGTTGCAGCGCGCTTACCAGCGAGATCCGGAGGCGATCGAGCGCTGGCAGCGCGACACGTATCCGGCCATTGTCAGACAGGCTCGCGAGGAAAATGCCGACATCTTCTTCTGGGACGAATCCGGCTTTCGGGCCGACTCGGTGCATGGAAGGACTTGGGCGCAACGCGGCGAAACGCCAGTCGTCGAACGACCGGGTCAGAGGCAAAGCATGAGTGCGGCGTCCGCCGTCAACTCGAAAGGGGCTTTCTGGTTTGCAACGTATGAAGGTGGGCTCAGCGGTGAGCTGTTCGTGACGCTGCTCAGGAAGCTGATGTCCAATCGCCGCAAGGCAGTTCATCTGATTGTCGACGGATTGCCTGCGCACAAGAAAGCTATCGTCAAGGACTACGTCGCAAGCACCGGGGGCAAACTGACCTTGCACTTCCTGCCGGGTTACGCGCCAGACCTCAATCCTGATGAACTGGTGTGGAGTCACGTCAAGCGCACCGGAGTTGCCCGACGCCCTTTGCGAAAAGGCGAAAAGCTGGGTCCGCGAATTCACGAGCAGCTTGCTCAAATTGGACGGGACCCAACTCTCGTGCGCTCCTTCTTCAGGCACCCATCTGTCCGCTATGTTTCTGACCTATGAGTAA
>NZ_JARESU010000466.1:0-1106 GCF_046027075.1 Paraburkholderia sp. RL18-085-BIA-A
GCGTCGCTGTGTATCGGCGGCGGCATGGGTGTCGCGCTGGCGCTCGAGCGCGCTTGAGCACGCCGCGCTGATCCGGCGCCGCGAGGCATCGGAGAACCGGCATCGGGCAGGTTGCCGCGCGCCGGGTCGACGCCAGGCGGCGCGCGGTGTCAGCAGCGGCCTCGCTGGCCGGTCGCCCAGCGGCAGCGACGAGGAAGCATCAGGCGAGGAAGAGGTGGCCGGGCGGCGCCTCGAAAACGATAACGGAGTGTGGTTTATGACACAGCGAATTGCGTACGTAACGGGCGGCATGGGTGGCATCGGCACGAGCATTTGCCAGCGGCTGCATAAAGAGGGCTTCAAGGTGGTCGCGGGCTGTGGCCCGAACTCGCCGCGCCGCGTAAAGTGGCTCGAAGAGCAGAAGTCGCTGGGCTTCGATTTCATCGCCTCCGAAGGCAATGTCGGCGATTGGGAATCGACCAAGACCGCGTTCGAGAAGGTGAAGTCCGAAGTGGGCGAGATCGACGTGCTGGTGAACAATGCCGGCATCACGCGCGACGTCGTGTTCCGCAAGATGACGCACGAAGACTGGACAGCGGTGATCGACACCAACCTGACCAGCCTGTTCAACGTCACCAAGCAGGTGATCGACGGCATGGTCGAGCGTGGCTGGGGCCGCGTGATCAACATTTCGTCGGTGAACGGGCAGAAGGGCCAGTTCGGCCAGACCAACTACTCGACCGCGAAGGCCGGCATTCACGGCTTCACGATGGCGCTCGCGCAGGAAGTGGCGACCAAGGGCGTGACGGTGAACACCGTGTCGCCGGGCTACATCGGCACCGACATGGTCAAGGCAATCCGTCCGGACGTGATGGAAAAGATCGTGGCGACGATTCCGGTGCGCCGCCTGGGTCGGCCGGACGAAATCGGCTCGATCGTCGCGTGGCTCGCGTCGGACGAATCGGGTTTCTCCACGGGCGCTGATTTTTCGCTGAACGGCGGCTTACATATGGGCTGAGTCAACAGCGTGCCGCTCACAAGGCGGCGTGCTTCGGCTCAGATGGTTCGGCGGCGTGGGGGGGGGGGGGGGGGGGCGGGGGGGGGGCCCCCGCCCGCCCCGCGGTGTG
>NZ_JARESU010000467.1:0-1105 GCF_046027075.1 Paraburkholderia sp. RL18-085-BIA-A
CTCGGGAGTTGCTGGCTAGTATCGATCGACGGACTACAGTCGGTCGTCGCGACTACGCGATCCTGTTGATGCTCGCGCGATTGGGATTGCGATCCAGTGAAGTGGTTTTCCTCGAACTCGATGATATCGACTGGGACGCAGGTCAACTGAGCGTTCACACCAAGGGTGGACAACGCATCGAGCTACCCTTACCTGCGGACGTCGGCGAAGCCATCGCCGCCTACTTGCAGCACGGGCGGCCGAAGAGCGCCAGTCGCCGCGTATTTTTACGTGCACGCGCGGGCATCACCGGTTTTCGTGGGCCAAGTAGCCTCGGCTGCGTCGTTCGGCGTGCACTTCAGCGTGCCAGCATTGACGCGCCCACAACCGGTGCCCATCAGTTCCGCTACGGACTGGCTACCCAGATGCTGAGTCATGGAGCTTCGCTCACGGAGATTGGCGAGGTGCTGGGTCATCGTCACCCACAGACCACGATGATCTACACTCGGGTCGACATCAAGGCATTGCGCGCACTCGCGTTGCCTTGGCCCGGAGGTGTACGATGAATACGCTTCGGCAGGCTGTTCAGGATTACCTCGACCTGCGGCGCAGCCTGGGATTCAAATTGAGGGAGGAGAGCACAGCGCTACCCGATTTCGTCGCGTTCATGGAACAGCATCGTGCTTCTTACGTTACGCAGGCGTTGGCGCTCGCCTGGGCTCGGCAACCCACAAATGTCCAGCCCGACCGATGGGCGCAACGAATGCGCTGGTTGCGTGGGTTCGCGCGATATCGCAGTGCTACCGATCCCCGCACGGAAATACCAGCACCAGGCTTGTTGCCATTTCGACCGAAGCGGGCCCGACCATACCTATACTCGGCCGACGAGATCCGTAGCCTGCTACAGGCGGCGCTGCAGATGCCATACCACGATGAACGGGCTGCACTGCTGCCATGGACCTATCACTGCCTGTTCGGGCTGTTGAGCGTCACGGGCATGCGCCTGGGTGAAGCGCGCAATCTCGAGCTTCAGGACGTGGATCTGACGGGGGCGATATTAACGATCCGCGGCGCGAAGCTCGGAAAGACGAGACTCATTCCTTTGCATGCCTCAACATGCAAGGTG
>NZ_JARESU010000468.1:0-1092 GCF_046027075.1 Paraburkholderia sp. RL18-085-BIA-A
TGTCCTTTTCCAGCGCCCACACCGACCGTCTTCGATGCCGTCTTCTTGCCCGCAGTCTTTCCCTTGCTCACAACGCCTGCACTCGCCGCGACCGCCGCTTCAGCGCCGCTTGCAATCAGAAACTTGCTGCGGTCTTTGACGTTAGCAATCCACGACGGCGCACGGCCATGGCCGGTCCATGCCGCTCCCGTTTTGGGATGTTGATATTTGAGTGCAACTTTGCCTTTGACACCGTCAGATGCTTTCGCTTTGACGTGATCGGCACTCCCATTCGACGCTTTCGCTTGGCGCTTCGTCTTTGTCTTGGCCTCGATATCTTCTGTCGTCAAACCGTGCTTCAGCATTATGTCGCTGATTTGGTCGACAGCCGCCAGGGTTTTCTTTGAAATCAAAGCATCGGCTTGCGCCTGCAATTGCTTCATCGTTGCCTGAATTTGTTCTAGTGTTGCCATCAGAACCTCCAGTTGTAGTTGGTAGCGGCACTATGCCACGGGTCGCGTTCGCGTGACAGAAAGTCCTGCGCCGTCCAGCCGTTCACGCACAGAGCAAAGACGTGGCGAATCCATGGAGCTTCCGGCTTGCAAGAGCCATACATTTGAAACGCTGTATGACGACGCAATTACTTTGTTCTGTAGAGGCGGCGATTTTGTTTACTGCCCTATTGGCGGTTACAAGGCCGTAACTCAGCCGGGCAGATGTGTTCGTAAAGTGTGAGCATCAAATCGAGCAATGAGGCGACGAAATGATGTTCAAACACCTGACGTTTTCACTAGGGCTCGGCGCCATCGCGCTTACCCTTTCGGGGGCAGCGATGGCCCAAGTCCATCTCGGAGTAAATATCGGGGTTCCGGCGCCCGTGTATATGGCGCCCGCGCCTGTGTATGCGCCACCGCCGCCCGTCTACGCACCAGCGCCAGTCATCGCGGGCCTTGGGCTCTTCATCGGCTGGCATGGTGACCGGTATTGGGACGGACACCGTTATTGGAGCAGGCGCGATTGGTATGCGCGCGGACATCACGACTATCGCCGCTGGTAGCCAACATGAAACCAATGTCACTGCTTCTGGTCGGCATTGTTGTCTCATCGATGGCC
>NZ_JARESU010000469.1:0-1083 GCF_046027075.1 Paraburkholderia sp. RL18-085-BIA-A
AGAGCGCAGTGGACATACGTGCCAGGTGGACGCGCAGGATGTGCCGGGTTCAGTGCCGAGGAGGGACATGCTTAGTGCCTCATTGCTGGCATGGTGGTGCCCGTTGCGGCGCGCCAGGCAGGAGGTATTCGACGCAGACCATGTGACCGTGTTTGCAGACGGGACAGTCGCGCAGTGAGCGGCCAGTCAGGTGCGCATAGTGGTCGCCATAGTCAGGCCTGGGTGTCTCAGGGGTTTCGTTGGACGGCGCGCCAAGCAGTCTGCGACATGCGGCGAGGCTGGTCTCGCGCAGCCGGTTGCTGAGCAGTCCGTAGTGGCGAATTCGTTGTAGTCCGTGCGGCAACACGTGCAGCAGGAAGCGGCGCAGGAACTCGTGGACGTCGAGACGCATCACGCGTGGTCTGGCCGGATGGCGATAGTCCTTCCAGCGAAACGTGACGTGCCGGTCAGTCTGACTGATGAGGCGGTTGTTGGAGATTGCGACGCGGTGGGTGTAGCGGCCGAGATAGTCGAGCACTTGTTGGGGACCACCGAATGGCTCCTTGGCATAGACGACCCACTCGGTTCGACACAGACCGGACAGATAGCGGGCAAATTGTCCCGGCTCAGACAGGTGAGCCAGTGACGAGAAGAAGCGGAGTGCCCCGGTATCGAAGGCCTGTTGCAAGCGTTCGAGGAACAGCCGGCGGAACAGGCGCGAGAGAACCCGCACCGGCAGGAAGAATCCGGGGCGGCAAGCCACCCAGCGCGCGGCGTCGGCAGCAAGGCCGCCGCCCGGGATGACGCAGTGCAGATGCGGATGGTGGACCAGGTTCTGCCCCCAGGTGTGAAGTAGCGCGATGAATCCGATCGTGGCACCGAGGTGCCGGGAATCTGCCGCGATCGTCTGCAGCGTTTCGGCGCTTGCCTGGAACAGGATGTCGTAGACGACACGCTTGTTCTGGAATGCGATGGCCGCGATCTCTTGCGGAACGGTGAAGACGACGTGGAAGTACGGCACGGGCAGCAGATCCGCCTGACGGCGCTCAAGCCATTGTGCCCGGGCGAGAGACTGGCACTTCGGGCAGTGCCGGTTGCCACACG
>NZ_JARESU010000047.1:0-66160 GCF_046027075.1 Paraburkholderia sp. RL18-085-BIA-A
ATGTCACCCGGGCAGTGGTAAATGAACCTTCGGCCCTGCGTGTCAGAGGACGGCATTGCGCGCGCGCCCGCAGGTCCCATCATTCGGCTTGCTTTCTGCGCTCGTGAGAGCTTTCTTCGGCCGGCTCGGTCGCGTAGGCAAGAAAGTTTGAGGAGATGCCCGGCCTGTCCAAGCCGGTCGACGGTACTAACAAAAGAAGCATAGTGTTGCTGGCAGCCGCAAGTCATCTGCGAAAACATTACGGCACGAGAACGTCGGTCGCCTCAGCGCTCGTTTTGGCCGTTATCTAAAACAAGAGTCGCGCAAGATTCCCGCAAGGGCAACGCGTTGATAGGACGTCTCCCGCCCTCCGCCCCTAAAATTTCGACGACGACGTCACGACATTTTCCTTTTGCGTCCGATGGGCCGGTTTTTGTCTTGCAGTGTTTTGAGGCCTCGGAAGTGTTCCGTGCTCACAGCGGAGTACGCACTGTTGAGCGGCGATGGCAATCTTGGGGACGCCGTGTCGGCTTTTTTTATGTCCGACTGCAGCGGGAACGCTCTCGGACAATCTAGCAAACGCCGTAGCAACTCACGACGTCGACAACCTCGGCGTGAAGCGCGCTTGAGTGACGCATCATCAGAGTTCTACCTTGAGCAGTCGTCCGGCCGCGCGTTTGGGGGCGACCGTTAGCAGCCGGCAAGACAGCAACACCCGACCGCTCCTGCAAACCGTCCCCGAAATTCTCAGCCACGACTATCCTGCGCTGGTCGTCGCAAGATTCGTCGGGGCGACTCTCAACAAAAAGCTTACCGCCCCCCAACGCGCGTTAATGGGCCGGAGGCCGGAGCCCGCCCGCCCAGATGCAAAGGTATGCCATCGTCCGGCTCAGCTAAACTCTCGACGCTAAATTTTAGGCAATCGCGCGTTCGCACGGTTCATGGTGACATCCCGCGTTCCTTGCATCTAAAATTCAACGACGACCTCACGAACTTTAGATTTGCTCTGTCAGATATTTTAGACTTGCGCCGGCTACGCCCGTTTGTCTTGTCGTGCTCGGTTACAGGCTCGCGCGTGGGTCGCGGCGTTACGCTTCGGGTCGCAAAGTTTCATATGGGCAGCCGCAGTCGCAAACATGTGTTGATAGTCGAGCCGACATTTGCAGGGCAGATTGTGCTCGTGCTGGTGGACTGACACGTCCGCCCTGGCTTCCGGCCGCCGAAGATGAATGCCGGAAAGTCATGTCGTCAAACGGAGTCTCGCCGGGGGTCGGCTACCAGCTTCAGACCTCGCATCGGATGGATAGTCGTCAGGGGAGGCAGAACGAAGGGCAAGGCCTCGTGCTTGTAAGATTCAACGAGGCGCCCGGTTCGCGGTGCAGTTGAGCCAAGTTAGCGCCAAGCGGCACCCGTGCGAAGGTTTCACGTGACCGCAGGGCGAGATAGCATAGGGCGTGGGCCGGACGCAAACTTTGACTCGCCAACCAACCATCAGAACCATTGATTGGGAGTTTAGGAGCATGGATTACGACGCCGAAGCAAAGAACTTGTTGCGCGCCCAGATGGCGAGCAAAGGAGTTTCGCTGGCTCAGTTGGCTGAGCTGCTGATTGAAGATGGAGTGAAGCAGAATGCGGGACCGCTCTCCAACAAGATAAACCGCGGAAGATTTCCGCTCGCGTTTTTTATCCGGTGCTTGAAGGTCATGGGCCTCGACGGCACGTACGTTCTCATGCCGAAAGAATCCACACGCAGAACTGCGAAGACCAGTCGCACTCAGATATCTCGGCACGCGTCTAACGTGAGCGTCGACGCCACGTTTCCTCCAAAATCGACGCCTTCGACACCGGCTCTGGGCCGACGCAAAAGGTCAGTCAAAGAGCTCGCCTAGGCCCTAATTTAGTCACACGCTTTATCTGCCGTTCAAATTCTCATGCCCGCGCGCCTCTTTTAGTAGAATGCAGACTCTAAATAGAGCGCACGCGCATTTGTAAGTTTTACTAGCGCGGGTCTTGGCGACTGCTAGGCCGCCAATATTTGGGACGGATTTTTCACAAGTCCCAGCAACGTTTCTCGAGCGACCTTAAGACGTTTCGCCCTTAGAACAGGCGGCAACCTGCCGCAGCCTCTCAACCCGATTGACTCCATGAGGAACGCATAAAACCGCTGCACGGACCGATGCGCTAACAGGCCTGGAGCTACCGATTGGACTTTTCGCGAAGTTGGGAATTCTCGGAACAGGACGCAAGTCGTAACCGCCACGAGTAACCGTTTCTTAAGCTCCTGCTCTTTTTGCTTAGCCCTGGAGCGCACCCATTCACTGTGCCGCGCTGATAACTTTGCGCAGTCGTCAGGGAATTTAGCGCGCAACCCTCGCTCGTGTACGTTCAGCATGTCGGCTGCTTGGCGAACTGAAGGCGGGTGCTTTCTAACTAAAAAGCTCTTCAGTCTCTTTCCAATCTTGGCTACATCAAAAGCAGGGCGTCTTTGGAACTGAACCTTCGCCGGTACTACGAGCGGTATGTCGGGATGCCTGCGGCGAGCTCGTCGATTCAGCGCGGCTCCGATAAGCAGTTGCCTCATAGGTACATCTGATGCGACAGACAAAGCAATCAGCATCTCCACGGTCGGCCGAGTTTTCTCAGACATTAGCGTGCTTACGGTGCTTTTGCCTACATTCAACGCCCGACAGAGCTCTGCTTGGCTCTCAAAGTAGTGCTCTGCTGCAAACTTCAGAATTGTCCCTGACCCAAGCGAAGCGATTCTGGTGTCGTTTAACGCATCCATTAGGCCTTTCAACATTTCGCTAACTGCAAGCTCATATCGGTTGGCGCTTTCCGAAACGACAGATTGAAAGCTTGGTCCACCTAACCAAGCCCCGCAGTTACCACAGCACCCGACTCGCTTGTTCGTCCGGGTCCGCCCGATGTTGCTGCCGCCGCATACAGAGCAGTGTCTGGTCATGCACACATGATGTTTGGCGCAGATGGTGTAGTCCCGCAACGACCAGCAGAGGGGCTGATAGACCGCGCTCGGTCGCATCTCCCGTAGACATTCAACGCAAACAGAGCCAATCTGCAGGAGGCTTCCTTCGAATCGAATTGCGTGCATTCCGGGCAGGAATGTCAGTCTGGATAAATTTTCCTGTCCGGTCAAAGCCTCAAGCGTGTCAACCCAAAACCTCGTGTACATGCCGCCGAGGTTAATCAACTTCACTGCAGACGACATCGAATGATTCTCCGGCCCCCTCCAGCTCGCATCAGTCCAAATAACTCGTCTAATCAAGTCACCGACAACCATGTGATTCCATTCCGCTAACCGACATATATAGCTCCACAGACTCTCGCGTTCCCAAGTTGTCTGGTTGCCGGGGTCCAAGCTCCACAGTTTTGGCATGGCGCTACTCTAGCAACAGCTTCTCACCATCAGCCGCGTCAAGAATGATTTGGGTCGAAGCAGCACTCTTGAAGGGAAGGATATGCCGGTCTTTGTAGTACCCGATTTGGTCGATGCTAAAGAGTTTCTCACGCGCTTCTGGGTCGCTCATAGCGCGCCAAAGAGCGTGGTCATTGTCAAGTAACGTACCGATGCCTCCGTCTTCCATGTGCCGTCTAATGCATTCAAACAGCAAGTCCGCTTTGAGCGGTTCTCCCGTCTCCCAAAGTGCTTCGTTCACTGCGTAGCCAATCATATCGAGAGCGATACGAACACGCCCTCTGACCAAGGCCATAACCCTCAACGAATGTGTAGCGTCCAAGGTTCCTGACACAATGTACTCGCCGCCCAGGTCACTCTCGACGGCGCCTAAGATTGCCATAAAACGTCCTGCATCCAATCCGTTTTGTGGGTCGTATGGCTCCGTCGTCACTATCGCGATGTTCGCACCGGTCTCCGCAGTCTCCCAGCACAGAGGGGCAAGCTCGGGGCCCGCGACCAAGACAATGGAAGAGCGAGCGTCGTTTGCCAAACGTCTTAGAATCCCAACCACCTCCCTTGCCTTACAAATCCGAAGCGCCAAGAAGACTTCCAGTGCGTTTTCAACGATGACTGTCCTTCGATTCCTCTGCAGCACATTTGCCAATGACTCGAACAGAGCGATTACCGTCGGCAGCTTGCCGGCCCGGGGAATCAAAGCAGTGGATACCGCCCCCTCAGTAATCGGCCCGATGCTCACTTTGTATTCTGGACAAACATCACCCTGACGAACCAGCGCGTCAATAAGCGCCTTCTTCAAGTCGACACGGTTACCGAAGACAGGCAGTTGAATCCGCGCTGTCTCCCATGTCGGGCGCCCAAGCGCTCTCGCCCTTTCGATTGAAAGTTGGTCCGCTATGTCTGCGACCTCTTCTCTTCCAACTCCACAGGGTCCAAGCAAAACTATGAGTTTTCCACGGGCATTGAACTGCATCAGACTAATCAGCTTTTTGACCGAAGCCTCGAGATTGGGGTGATACCTAGACGAGTCCGTGGTACACGCAACAATGTGGTTGAGACGCTCTTCGTCGACCCAATTGATGCTTCTATATATCTTCTTGATGTTGAACGTCATCTCTTCCCCAACAATCAAGCGGGTCACGGACCCGAGCCGTCTAAGCGAGCAACTGATAGTTCTCCAGACTGCATTAGCTGGAGCCGAGCTAGGCTGAAGACCGGTCAAGAGCTGCTGTCGGCAACGTGCACGGTTGCCGACCCGGCATCGGATAGGTCACCCAGGTTCGTGGGCTACGCTTGACAGCCCGCTGTTCTCCTCAGAGTAGGAGATTTGCTAGCGGAAGCAAGAAGTTCCTGCATTTTTCTGACTTTAATCCCCCCGAAATCCCAGTCTCTCATGCGGGTTTACGATGAGCAACAAGCAATTTGCTTCATTTAAGATGATTTCTGCTCATCCGCAGTTTACATCGGCAGCCTGACCGCCTATAACACACTCAGGCCTTTACATGCAGTTCGGCGCTCGTAGAACTTTCGGTAGGCCAAGCCGGTAGGGTTCTGTCTATCAGGCATGTTGTGCAGACTCCGCCGGCGATAACTCGTCAGGCAGGAGTCCTTCCAGTCGCCGGCGTCACTTTTCGTGCCAAAACGTGATAGGCCTCAGGCCGATGCATTGATAGATGTTGCGCCGCTGACATCGCAATTCACTGAGCGACGCTGCGTGCGGTCTGAAATGGTCCCGGCGGCAGCGAGGTCATGAGGTGAATGATGGAAGAACCAGTGACGCAATTTGGGCGACTGTCAAACAGCCTTCTTGACAGGTTGTTACTTCGCGCTGGCGTAACGAAACCGGTCGCGCATTGATTCGAACGATTCGCGAATCGCCACCGAGCCAAGCGGGTACCGCCGGAATATATAGGTCGAGCCTTATGGGCTTCGGCATCCAGCTGGCGAATAGGCGAGACAACCTCGCGATGTTTATCGATTTGGACAACCATGTCCGGCACCCGAAATTGATTGAATATTGGAACGCCCCTTGCATCCTTCCCGTTGTCTACCGTGACAGCAACGGAAAACGTTCCGGAAAAATACAATATAGGCCCCAGTGCCTTTGTATTGAGGAGGAAGAGGTATATTTCCTCGACATGCTTCGTCTAGAAAAGCTGCAAAAGGTCGAGAGTAAGGGTGGGAATCTTTATCAACGTACGTCAAATGGAGAATGGGCCTCTGGTGCCATATACGAGACCCTAATGGGGCTTGGCATCAAGCATAAGATTTGGACGTCAGAGCAGTTTGGCCGCATTTTTAGGGGAAACGCGCTTTTATTAAGTGCAGAGTTCGAACCAGCGCGCGAGCCGCCGCCCCAGCACGTCGTTACAAGTGTAGTCAACCTCGTTCAAGCGAAAAGAGTCGTTTTGTTGAGCGAACTCGTCGAAGCTGGTTTCAAGGCGGACGACGTCAGATGGATGGTTGCGCATAGAGATGTCTATTTCCCTCTCGATACCGAAAATTTTATCAGCGAACAATGTCGAATTTATATCGACGAACAAGCCTACGCTGACGTGCTGTTTCAGCGCCGCGAAGAAGGTGCTGGCTCCCCGCCGCCAGCACTCATAGCTCTCCCGTCCAAGGACCAGAAAATCGACTGGAATGGACAGTCGTGGATTGTCGTCAATGACGGCAATCCATACACTCTTATCAACGGCAATGGTAGGCTCTGGAACATCCAATTGCGGGATGTATGGAACTACGTGACATCAAAGGAATGGAAATACGACGCTCCCGTTCAACCAATGCAAGTGCATCTTTCGCCGGCAAGGGAGCATGAAGCACTAGAGAAGCTGGCTTGGTTCACCCATCCCGGCACAAGGCCAATTTGGACTTTTGGAGGGAGGAAAGGAAAGAAAGTCTCTGACTCGTCCATCGCGCGCGCTAAGGCAAAGCTGGTAGCAGCAGACTTGCACGGAACGTCGCGCATCCTAGCCTTAGCGAACAGTTACGATAACTGTGGCAACCGCTCGACGTGGGTCGACCCGACCGAACAAGAATGCTGGAACCACGCGCTGGATTCTGCGTATCTGCAGAACTATCGGCCAAGGTTTTCGTATGCAATTAGTGTTTATCGAATTCTTTGTGAACAAAAGAACGTGGAGCCCCGGAGCGAGTCCACACTGAGAAAGCGATTGGCCGAGCTGGATGATTCGGAAGTCGTGGAACTCAGAGAAGGCCAATTTGTGGCTTATCAGCGCGGGAAGTACACACCCGACCTTGAAATCGATTGGACGATAAAGGGCCGAATTCCTTGGGAAGTTGGCCACATAGACCACGCGATGCTGAAGTTATGGCTGCGCTCTAAGATAAATGGGGAAATCGTCGAAGCAGAGGCATGGCGCACTGTTCTAAGGGATGCATGCACCTACCGGGTATTGGGGAGTGTTTTTTACTTCAATAGGCCCTCTTATATCACCTTATACCGTCTTGTGTTGGATGTCGTTCGGCGATGGCAGCGGCTTCCACGTCTAATCATCTGCGACAACGGCCCCGAACTTAAAGGCTATAACTTTCAGAATATCCTTGCGCAACTCAAGGTCATTCTTCTTTACCGTCGTGTGCGACAACCGCGCGATGGGCAAACAGTTGAATCGGGGTTCAAAAAAGACGTTGAGATATATACTGCCAATTTACCGGGAAATAAAATAGGAGAACCGCCCTACCGCTCGCAAGCGGCGGGATTCAGACCCAAAGATAGCGCGCTTCACACACTTGAGGAAGTCGCGAAACTGTTTACGACCGGCTACTACATCGAAGAACCCAAGTATCCTAGCTCTCGGACCTATGGAGAAAGCATTCTTGCATACGAGTCTCGTCTACTGAAGAAATACGGGGAAAACCACATCCGGGGAGTGCGGTACGACACGGATTTGATATTTGATTGCATGCCGGGCGTCGAACGAAACGGAGGCAACCGAATAGTGATGCCAGACGGGACGGTTGAAACCAACGGATTCCAATACTTTTCTGAGGTCTTTGAGAAGCATGGCCTGCTCGGTAGCAGCGTAATACCTCGCATCGACCCGGAGAATTGCGGACGCGTTTTCTGTTGGGCACAAGGAAGTCATGAGTGGATTGAGTGCCAAAGCAAGGAGTATGAAATACTCTGTGAGTTCACGCACGCCGAACGAAATGAAATCGAAACATATCTAACTCAGTCAGGCCATATCGATAAAAGCATCCCCCGACGCGCCCTCGCAGAAACGATTGCAAGGGGAATCATGGAGCTTCGTGGGGATGCTTGGCTCACGCAACTGCACGACAATGCCCGGCAAGGCTATCCCCGTATCGATGGTCTAGTGTTCAAGGACGGCAAGCCCTTCATCGACATTCCTGCAGTTTCTGAACCGACCGTCGCAGAGGTTACACCGGACATTCAGAGCATCGCTCGTGAGGCGGCCCAAAGGATGCGCGACTTCGAATAATCTTGATTGCGGTCGCGGTCGCATGCCGTGCGCAAATCCGGCGCATCTTCTCGATACACTTTAATTCCCGCATGTCCCGTTCTCGCACCCGCGCCTAAAGGACCTGGAGCACCTTCTCCTCGTGCCTCGCTACCTGCTCTGCGGTCGTCGGGACGTTCGCCTCCTCGCGGTTCACACAGCCCACAAGGCACTTTCGCTTTCACGGAGCTTGGCAGAGTTGTGGCACTCGCCAAACTTCGACTTGATTCCGACAGACTGTCAAAGTTAGAGGAATTAAAGGGTCGCCAAGGCGACGTTATCGGCAACTTCTACTTGGCAAAGAGTCAAACTTCCCCGGGGTGTCAAACTCAAACTTCACCGAGGTCAGCACACGGTGCTGTGCGGCTTCCTGCCTGAGTCCGCGCCTCAAACACTCACACGACTCGCCATCACGAGTTTTGATCGGTTAGCGTAGCGTTTCGACAATCGAAACGCGCCGACCTTTCCGATGAACTCAAGCCCTAGCTTCTGGATGATTCCGCAGGCCCCGACACCCGTCGGGCCTTTCTCCCACGCCGCCGAAGCCGACGGCTGGGTCTTCCTGACCGGCCAGATGCCGACCTCGCCCACCGACGACAGCGCGCCCTTGCCGGACGGCGTCGTCGCGCAAACGCAGCGCGTGATGGACAACCTGGTGCTGGTGCTGCAAGGCCTCGACATGGGCTTGCAGCACGTGGTCGCCGCGCGCACCTTCCTGACCGAGTTCAAGCGCGACTATGCCGCGATGAACGCCATCTACCGCGCCTACTTTCCCGCCGACGCGCTGCCTGCCAGAACCTGCATCGGCGTGACCGCGCTCGCGCGCGATGCGCTGGTCGAGATCGACTTCGTCGCGAAGCGGCCGGGTTGAAGCGGCCGGGCTGACCTGGTCCGCTGCGCGTCGCGGCACGTCCGTGCAGTGGATCATCGGCCAGGCAGTCCAGGCTGAACTGATCATAGGGCTCGTCGCGCAGCGAAATCGCGCGTGCGACTTCGAGCAACGCCCCCGCCAGTTCGTCAGATGACACCGGCTTCGCGACATACCCGCGAAGCCAGGCTCGCGCCAGCTATCGTTGCGCTGACCGTCCACGCCCGCGCTAAGAGCCAGCGCCGGAACGCTCGCGAGCGACTCGCCCGGCACACTGACGCGCCACGGCAACCTGGCCCCATCGACACAACCTTGCATTAACGGCAAGACACCTCACAAACCTGAGTGGTTTACTGGGAGACCCTAAAGACCGAGGGGTTAATTGCCGTTATTCCTTGCGAACAAGTCAGCGCCGCGCCCACGCGCGACAGCCATCTGCAAGGAAAGTCATGCGCAACAACCAGCCTGTCACTGGGCACGAGTACGAATTCCCGTCGTCCCACATGCTTGTTTCCGCGACCGATCTGACCGGCCGCATTCAGTACTGCAATCCGGCCTTCATCGCCGTGTCGGGTTTTACGCGCGACGAGCTGATCGGCCAGCCCCACAACCTGATCCGTCATCCGGACATGCCGCGCGAAGCGTTCGCCGACATGTGGGCGACAATCCGCGCCGGCCGCCCGTGGACCGCGCTCGTCAAGAACCGCCGCAAGAACGGCGATCACTACTGGGTGCGCGCGAACGTCACGCCGGTGGTCGAGAAAGGCGCGGTGGTGGGCTACCTCAGCGTGCGGGTGACACCGCAACGCGATGCGGTGCGCGCCGCCGAATCGCTGTATGCGCGCATGCGCACAGGCGAGTCGCGCGGCCTAATGCTGCGCCACGGCGTGGTGGTGCGCACCGGCTTGCGCGGACATCTGCAGGCGCTGATGCGTCTGCCGGTCGCGACGCGCGCCGCGGCCGGCTACGCGCTCACGCCGCTGGCGTTGCCGCTGACCGGTCTCGCAGCAGGCACGCCGCCCGCGCCGTTCTGGATTGCGTTCGGCGTCGCCACGACGATCAGCGTCGTGTCGTGGCGAGCGCTGACGCGCCAGCTCGCCGCGCCGATCGCCGACATGTCGGGCTTCGCGACCCGTCTGGCCGCCGGCGATCTGACCACCGATCTGGAGATCGCCCGGCACGATGACCTCGGCGACGTGCTGCAGGCGTTGAACCAGCTGAAGGCGAATCTCGCCGCCATCGTCTACGACGTGCGCGCGCAGATCACCGGCATGCTCGACAATGCGCGCGAAATCTCCAGCGGCAACGTGGATCTCGCGCGCCGCACCGAATTGCAGGCGGCGTCGCTCGAAGAGACCGCCGCCACCATGGACGAGCTGACCACCACCGTGCAGGCCAACGCCGATGCGAGCGTGCGCGCGCTCGACCTGGCGCGGGACGCCCAGGCCGCGGCGGCCGAAGGCGGCAAGATCGCGGGCCAGGTCGAGCAGACCATGGCCGGCATCACGGCGGCGTCGCGGCGTATCGCGGACATCACCGGCGTGATCGACGGCATCGCGTTCCAGACCAACATCCTCGCGTTGAACGCCGCCGTCGAAGCGGCGCGCGCGGGCGAAGCCGGCCGCTCGTTCGCGGTCGTCGCGAGCGAGGTGCGGATGCTCGCGCAACGTTGCGCGGCGTCGTCGAAGGAAATCAAATCGGTGGTCGAAGCGAGCGCGAGTGAAGTCGCCGCGGGCACCGAGCTGGTCGCACGGACCACATCGCAGATGCGCACGATCGACGAGGCGGTGGGCCGCGTGTCGTCGATCATCGTCGAAGTGGCAAACGCGAGCAGCGAGCAGGCCGAGGGGATTCGCCAGGTCAACCAGGCGGTCTCGCATCTGGACGGCGCGACCCAGCAGAACGCCGCGCTCGTCGAGCAGGCGGCGGCCACCGCGCAACGTCTCGCGGAACAGGCCGACGTGCTCGATGCAGCGGTGCGTCTGTTCACGGTCGCCGAGGCCACGTCCGCGCCGCGTGGCGCGGGCGGCGCGCAGCGCACGTTTGGGGCCGGTGCGGCGAACCGAGCGGCGCCCGCACGTCTCGTCAGCACAGCCGCCGTCGAGCAGGAAGAAGCCACATTGATCTGACAGATCGGCATTACTCCCACCTCGACAGGCCACTATTGGCGCGTGAGGATGCAACCGTCAGCGCCCACTTGTTGTATGGGCAGTTTGACCCGAGTAACAACGGCGTTTAGCAGCCCGTCCCTTTCCGGACGGGCTATTTTTTTGCCTGCATGGTTGCGCTTCGAGGGATGGTTTGAAGCCGGAGCCTGACTTGGCTCGCGAGCAGGGTTGCGATGCGCCGGAATAGCCCGCTAAGGTGAGCCAATACGGGAGCCTTTGTCCACGCGGTTGCCGCCCGCCGCCGGTGCGCTCACACTTGAGTGCGCCTATGCCGGTTGCAACCACAGGAGGCCGACGTGATCCCTTCCGACTCGCCGCGCGCCAACTCGCTTGCCGCGCACTTCCTCGCGATGGCGCGCAACAACGCGTGGTCGAATCTGCGCCTCTACCGTGCGTGCCTCACGCTGACCGACGACGCGTTCGCCGAGCGCCGGGTGAGCTTCTTCCCGTCGCTGCAGCTCACGTTGAATCACATCCTGCTGGTGGACCGGTATTACTTCGACGCGCTAACCGGGGGCGGCGAGGGGCTCACCATTTTTGACAACGAATTGCCCTATCCGCGCGCAGCCGACTTGTGGGATGCACAAGCGTGGAGCGACCAGCGGCTCGTCGCCTTCTGCGAGTCGCTCGCCGACGGAGATCTGCAACGCGACGTCCAGATCGACCGCGGCCCATTGGTCGGCATTCAGCATGAAGCCGTCGGCAGCGTACTGCCACATATGTTCGTCCATCAAATCCATCATCGTGGCCAGGTCCACGCGATGCTGAGCGGCACCACGGCCGCCCCGCCGCAGCTCGACGAATTTTTTCTCGCCGCCGACGCGCCACTGCGCACTGCCGACCTGCGCGAACTGGAGCGCTTGAGCACGCCGCGCTAACCCGCGCGCTTGTAACCGGAACGTGCGTCAGCAGCATGACAGCAATGGAGAAGAGCCGCCCCGCCACGGGGCACGAAAAATGCGTCCGTGGTAGCGGGGAGTCGCGTTAAACTGGTTGCCACGCTTGGGATGTCACGGCACGCACTGTCCGGCGAACCGCGCCGGGCGACCTTCGGGACACTATGCGGGCGGCGGCATCCCTGCGAGGCGGGCGGGCGGCGCGCAGGCCACATGCAACGCGCGACATCGCGGGAAAGACGGCGCGCCAGCCTGCCCGTACAATGGTTCGATCAACAACGGAACAAGGACAACTTCGATGCGCACTTCCGGGTCCTCCGGGTCAATGGCCCTGCTCACCGAATACGACGACGCAACGGCGCGCGAACTCCGCTCGCTGCGCCTCGAATCGACAGAAGACGGCAAAGGCATTCTTCTGATCGAGGTCGACGAGCGCAAAGCGGGCATACACCGCGAAGTGCGTTACGAAATCACGCCTGCCGAGCTGATTGCCGCGATTCGCGCGCATGGCGCCGAATTGCCGGGCGAACAGCACAATCATCGTCAATGAAATAACACATGCGGTATTGCGCTCGCGCGAATGCCGCATGTTTTACCGGCTCTGCCTGCTATGAGTGGTGAGTGGCGAGATACGGGCACACGCCGTTCGCAGCGCTCCAACGGACACGGTTCGCGCGCTTGCATGCCGGGCGGGTTTCAATCTTTTTCTGTTTGTTTCGCTTGCGCCGCTAATCCGCGCTTTGAATCATTCGGCGCGCCGCAATAGCGCTTTTACCACCCGAATATCGGGCACCTTTTCAAGCCGTTTGCACGTCTTGAAAATGCGTCCATAATCCTTGCATTCTCCTTTGCTTTTGCTACCGCGCCGCACCCGAAAGGGCCGCGGTTGTAAGCCAATGCTACATGATCTCGTCGAGCAATATGGGCCGGCGCTCATCTTCGCCAACGTGCTGGCCGCCTCACTCGGGCTACCCGTGCCGGCGATGCCGTCGCTCGTGCTGTTCGGCGCGATGGCGGCAATGCATCCCGGCTCGGTCGGCACGCAATTGCTGCCGGTTCTGATTCTGTCGATCTTCGCCACGCTGATCGGCGACAGCGCGTGGTATCTCGCCGGCCGCGTGTACGGCGGCAATACGTTGAAGACGATTTGCCGCCTGTCGCTCTCGCGTGACACCTGCGTGAAAAAGACCGAGCGCTTTTTCGGCCGTTGGGGCGTGCGCGTGCTGGCCGTGGCCAAATTCGTGCCGGGCCTGTCGATCGTGTCGATTCCAATGGCCGGCGCCATGGGCACGCGCTACCGCACTTTTCTCACCTACGACAGCATCGGCGCCGCGTTGTGGTCCGGCACGGGCTTGATCATCGGCGCCTTGTTCGCGCGGCAAATCGACATGCTGTTCGCGATCGCCGGTCGGCTCGGCCGCACTGCCGCGCTCGTGGCCGTTGCGCTGCTGCTGTTGTACGCGGCGTATCGGTGGTTCCGGCGCCGCCAGTTGATTTCGAAGCTCGCGTCCGCGCGCATCGAAGTCGAGGAACTCGCGAAGCTGTTCGCGGCCGGCAAATCGCCGGTGCTGTTCGACATCCGTTCGCAGGAGAAGCGCAAGCTCGATCCGTACGTGATTCCGGGCTCGCAATTCGCCGATGAGCGCCAACTCGACGAGATCGTCGCAACCTATCCGCACGATCAGAAACTGGTTATCTACTGTTCCTGCCCGAATGAGATTTCCGCGGCATGGATGGCCAAGCAACTGAACGAGGCCGGCTTCTCCGACGTGCTGCCGCTGCGCGGCGGCATGGAAGCCTGGCGCGACAAGGGCAAGCCGGTCGACGCGCTGCGCGACATGCCGCCGCCGGCAGTCACGGTCGACGACATCGCGCCGAAGGCCGTATAGCGCGAGCGCATCCGCATCGGCGCACCTCGCGCGCCGCGCCGCTTCGCCTCCCGTTCAAACCATCAATGAACACCGAAGGAGCGGTTCAATGCTTTCGATTCAGGAAGTTTCGACTCAGGAAGTTGAAGGACAACAGACGGTTGTCGCCGACGCGCCGTTTTCGTCGCTCTCGACGCGCATGCATCAGATGTTCCCCGCGCTCACCTGCGCGGAAATCGACCGCCTGCGCCGGTTTGGCGAGATCGGCCACTGGAAAGCGGGCGAATTGCTGTTCGAGACGGGTCATACCGGGCCCGGCATGTTCGTACTGCTCGAAGGACGCGTGAAGATCTATCAGCGCGACGGCATTGGACGCGAAGTCGTGATCAACGAACATGGCGCGGGGCATTTTCTTGCCGAGGTCGGCCAGTTGTCGGGACGGCCCGCGCTGGTGAACGGCCTGGCGCTCTGCGCGGTGAAAGCGTTGCTGATTCCTCCCACCGGGCTGCGTGCGCTGCTCGTCGCCGAAGCCGAACTCGGCGAGCGCATCATGCGCGCGCTGATCCTGCGACGGGTGTCGCTGATCGAAAAGGGCGCGGGCGGTCCGATCCTGGTCGGCAATAGCAGCGACGCGCGGCTCGTGATGCTGCAAGGCTTTCTGTCGCGCAACGGCCATCCTCATTCCGTGATCGACGAGCGCGACGAAGACGCGCTGCGTCTGATCGAGCAGTTCGCGGCGCAGCGGGAAGACATGCCGCTCGTGATCTGCCCGGACGGGTCGGTGCTGCGTCATCCGAGCATGCCGGAACTCGCCACCTGCCTCGGCCTGCTGCCCGACCTCGACGACTCGCATGTGTACGACGTGGCGATCGTCGGCGCCGGACCGGCGGGACTGGCGACCGCCGTCTACGCGGCGTCCGAAGGACTGTCGGTGATCGTGCTGGACAGCCGCGCGCCGGGCGGCCAGGCGGGCGCCAGCTCGCGGATCGAAAACTACCTCGGCTTTCCGACCGGCATCTCCGGCCAGGCGCTGGCGGGCCGCGCGTTCGTGCAGGCGCAGAAGTTCGGCGCGCACGTCGCGATTCCGGTTCACGTGACGGCGTTGAAGTGCGCGGAGTCGCCGTATCGGCTGGAACTCAAGTGCGGCGGGCATATCACTTCCCGCACGATCGTGATCGCGAGCGGCGCGGTCTACCGGCGGCCCGCGCTCGAAGGCCTCGACCGCTTCGACGGACGCGGCGTCTACTACTGGGCGTCTCCGGTCGAAGCCAAACTGTGCAAGCGCCAGGAAGTCGTGCTGGTGGGCGGCGGCAATTCAGCCGGCCAGGCGATCGTCTATCTGGCGACGCACGCGGCCAAGGTTCACGTGCTGATCCGCCGCAGCGGCTTTGAAGCCACCATGTCACGTTATCTGATCGACCGTATCCGCTCGCTGCCGAATGTGTTCGTGCATCCGAATTCGGAGGTTGGCAGGCTCGAAGCCGATGAAAGCGGGCTCGCATCGGTCGGCCTGAAAAAGCCGTTGCCCGACGGCGTCGATCACTTCGACACGCGGCACCTGTTCCTCTTCACCGGCGCGGACCCGAACACCGACTGGCTGCGCACCTGCGGCGTGCAACTCGACGCCAAGGGCTTCGTGTTGACCGGCACCGGCGCGGACGGCGTGGCCGCCTGCGATCTCGCGACGACTGTCGAAGGCGTGTACGCGATCGGCGACGCGCGCGCCGGCTCGACGAAACGGGTGGCGGCGGCGGTCGGCGAAGGCGCGGCGGTGGTCGCGCAGATTCATCAACTGCTGGCGGCTTCCGCCGGGGAAACGATCGCACTGGGCGCCTGACTCCACAAGCATCTCGCCGGGCCTTCGCGCTGCCGGCGCCCAAGCTCCATGCCCAAGGCTTAATGCCTGCAGGCCGGCGGGTAACCTGCTGTTACACACGCCTTCAACTCGTTGCACCTGCGTGTCTTTCTGTCTCGTAAGATTGTCGTCAGCCGTTCGACAGGGAACGGCCGGCCCTTTCGCACGGGACCGGAGCCAGCGCCAAAGCGCCAACTCCGGATCGACATTGGAGACACGCATGATCAAACGCGCGATCGTATTCGCCGCCTTCGGCCTTGCCACCGCCTGCGCATCGACTGCCGCCCTCGCGCGGGTGGACGTCGGCGTGTTCGTCAATACGCCGGGCCCGGTGTACGCCGCACCACCCGTCGTGTACGCGCCGCCGCCGGTCGTCTACGCGCCGCGGCCCGTCTATGGTTATGGATACCGCGACGATTACTATCGCGGCCACGGCTGGCATCACGACCATGGCCGCCACCGCGGTTGGGAACGGCATCATGGGCGCGACTGGTAAGCACGCCTCGCGGTGCGCGCCGCGTTCGGTTCATCTTCTCTATTCACGCTACAGTAGCGGCTGCTAATCGAGGTCGGGCTTCGGGCCCGTCCCACTCGCCGTCACTCACTGACCGACGCTCGCGTGAAGACTCTGCCGCTATCCGCAGCCCGCACCCTGCATCTGGCCGCGCAAGGCCTGTTGACGCCGCCGCGCCGCAAGGCCGTCAAGGCCGACGTGCTCGACACGATCCGCCGCATGACGCAATTGCAGATCGACACGATCCATGTCGTCGCCCGCAGCCCTTATCTCGTGCTGTTCAGCCGGCTCGGCGCGTATCCGCAGCAGTGGCTCGACGAACATCTCGCCGAAGGCAGACTGTTCGAGTACTGGGCGCATGAAGCCTGCTTTGTGCCGATCGAGGACTACGGCCTGCTGCGACATCGCATGCTCGACCCGAGCGGAATGGGCTGGAAATACGCGGCCGAGTGGCACGCCAGGCATCGCGAGGACATCGACACGTTGCTCTCGCGTATCCGTGCGACGGGTCCGGTGCGCTCGGCGGATTTCGTCAGCGAGACGGGCAGGAGCAACGGCTGGTGGGACTGGAAACCGGAGAAGCGTCACCTCGAAGTGCTGTTCGCGATCGGGCAACTGATGGTGGCGGAGCGTCGCAATTTCCACCGTGTCTACGATCTGACCGAGCGCGTGTTGCCGGGTTGGGACGACGCGCGCGACTTGCCGCCGGCCCACATCGTCACCACCGAGGTGCTGCGCCGCACCTGCCGCGCGCTCGGCGCCGCGCGCGCCGATTGGGTCGCCGATTACTACCGGCTGCCACGCCGTCCCTATCGCGACGAACTGCACGCGCTCGCCGATGCGGGCGAGCTGATTCCGGTGCAAGTGGAAGGCTGGAAACAGGACACGTTCGTCCATCGAGACTTCGCGCCGATGCTCGACGACGCGGCGAGCGGCAAGCTCGCGTCGAGCGTCACGACGGTGCTGTCGCCATTCGATCCGGTGGTGTGGGATCGCAAGCGCGCCGCAGCGCTGTTCGACTTCGACTATGCAATCGAATGCTATACGCCCGCGGCCAAACGCAGATACGGCTACTTCGTGTTGCCGCTGCTGAGCCGGGGCAAGCTGGTCGGCCGCGTGGATGCGAAAGCACATCGGACTCAGCGTGTGTTCGAGCTGAAGTCGCTGCACATCGAGCCGGGCGTGCGTCTGAGTGCGCGCCTTGCCGGCGATTTGCGCCGCGCGCTGCAGCGTTGCGCGGACTGGCACGGCACCCCGCAACTGGCGATCACAGCGGCGCCGCCCGATTGGCTCGAAGCGCTAAGCGTCGACAACGGCATGGACGCGTGACCATACCGCGCAAACGCACGCTCAATGCAGCGCAGCCCACGCGAGCGACGGCGAAAACACGCCCAGCACGATCGACGCGCCGCCCTGCACCCTCACCGCGCAACAGCGACGGCGACCACGGCAGCGCATGTGCCGCCTGCGCGAGAAAGCGTCCCCATACGAAAATCGACACGAGACGGCCGGCCAGTTCGGCCGCGATCAGCGGCAACGAGTGCCGTACGCCATGACGCAAACCGGCCGCCGCCAGCAGCGTGTTGGTGGGCCCCGGCGCAATCAACGCGACGATGCCGACAGCCCGCAACGCGATTGCAGGCGCGGAGAGCATACAAACGGCGCAGTGTTGGAAACAGTGCGCCTTTTATCACAAACAGGAGAATCACCGTCATGCGGCGGCGAATGAGTGGACGGCCAATGCGCGGACGTATCGCAATCGCCGCTTGCAACGGCTACGCGTGTTCCGCATCGGCACGCATGCCGACGCTTATGCCGATGCAAACCGCGCCGTCCACACGCGGCGGCGCGCCCTTGCTTCAGCGATCCAGTTTCGCGCGCAATTCGCGCGCGGCTTCCAGCAGCCCTTCGTAGCCCGAACGCGCGTGCTCCGGCAAATCGGGATCGCCAACGAACGTACCGAGCGTTTCGATCAGGCTGTACAGAATGCCCTTTGCTGCGCCCGACGCAATGCTGCCGGACGATACCTGCTGATCCACGTGACTGAGCGCTGCGTCGAGGTTTTCCAGATCGGGCCGGTCGCCCGTGGGCGGCTTTGGCGAAACGTCTTGCGTCATGATCGAACATCGCTCCGGTTGATGCAGCGTGAACAAGTCATCCTTTCACGTTGTTATATACCGATCGTGCGCCGCCGTCCATTCGTGATCAGCACGCACGCGGCACACATCAAGGCGTCCACCGATACATCAGGATTTTCGCGCGAGCGTCGTCTTCCAGCAGCACCACGTACTCGCCATTGGCGCGTTGCACCGCGCTAATGCCGAGGTACACGTCGACCCAGCCGCTCGTGTTGCCGACGCTCGCGCCCGGCGTCATGTAGCCGACCGCCTGGCCAGTGCGCGCGTCGTACACATCGACCTTCGCCGTGTACAGTTCCGCGACGAAAATGTAGTTGCCCGCCACCGCGACGCCGACCGTGGTCGTCTGCGGATTGCTCTGCGTATTCCAAGGCAGCGAGATCGCGTACTGTTGCGTCGGCGTGCCGGAGCTCCAGTTGTCGTAGCGCGCGAGCACGGGGCCCGCTTCCTTCCAGTGCGTCGAGTCCCACGGAATCGCGCTCGTGAAACCGGACAGATACATCGTGTCGGTCTCCGCGATGTAGACGAGCCGCGCGAGCCGCGTGAACGGTTGCGGCATCGCGAACATCTTCGAACTCGCGTACGTGTAGATCGGATTGCCGGCGGAGTCGAACCCCTGCAACGGCATCTCGCGAACGCCGCTCAACGGCGTAGCAAGCCATACGTTGCCTGGCGTGTCGACCCACCAGAAGCCGTTGCCGACCGTGCTGCCGGTCGAAGGATTGCTGCTGATTTCGCTGGCCTCGACGCTGCCGTTGCCATTGCTGTCGCGCCACAGCCATTCCCCGTAAGTCGGCTGCCCAGCGGGCCACGTGCCTGGCAGCGGATTCTGCGCGAGCAGACCCGACGGAATCGCCATTTCGCCATGCGCCGCGTCGAAGCGATAGACGTTCAGATAATGCGCGCCAGGATCGAGCGTATAGAGAAACGGCTTACCGTTGATCCGGCGCACCATCGGCTCGCCACGTACACCGCGCGGCTCGTGAAAGGCGGGGTCGTCGGGATAATCGAAACGGTCCAGCGTGAAGGCCGCATACGACCATTCGTGGCCGACCGGCTGGTTGTAGTCGAGCGCGAAGCGCTTCGAGCCCGTGTACACGGAATTGGGCGTGGCCGGATCGAACGCGGCGCTGTCGACGAACGTCAGGCCGTACAGCCGCCAATTGACCGCATGCGAGTTGAACACGTAGCTTTCGAGCACCGCGCCTTGCCCGACCGACGCCGAGCCCAACGCGCGGGGCCCCTCGCCGTTTTGCGCGACATACAGATTGCCCGCCGGATCGACACCGATACCCGTGATGCCGTTGAAGCGCACGTTGCCCGGTACGCCTTTGACCGCGTGAAACAGGCCATTGCGCGTGCCGATCGCCGTGCCAGCTTGCGGCTGACCGCTGGCGTCCTTGTTGAAGACGAGAATCTGCTGCGACGGCCCATTGTCGGCGACCAGGATTTGCCCCGACGGTGCGACCGCGATGTCGGACAGCACCGTGCCGGCGGGCAGCGTCAACGCGCCGAGCGCAGTGCCGTCGGCGGCGTAGTGCCCAATAGTTAGGGTTCCGGATGAAATGCCGCTCATCACCCATAACGTCGAATCGGTGTCGACCGCGATACGTCCCGGCGACGTCACGTTCCACGCGCGCAAAGGCTGCATCGACTCCGCGTCGAACACGACGATCCGGTTGCCGTAGGTGTCGGCCACGTACAGTTCGGTATCGGTGGCGGCCAGGCCGCGAATGCTCGCGTCGGTGCCGGTCGTCACCGTGTCGAGCGCCAGGAAGCTGTTCTTCGTCGCGTTCGCGCTATTGCCGATGCCGCCGCTGAACGGCGCACCGCTCGCCAGATTCGCGAGCGTGCGGCGCGTGATGCCGTACCAGGTCTGATTGGCCGGCGGATAGTCCGAGCCGACCAGCGCGTTGCTCTCGTTGCCGATCGACATCGCCGCATACAGGTACTTATGATTCACCGCGACCGCGTCACCGCCGGCCGCGCCCCAGCCATGCGTCGAACCGGCTACCGCGAGTTTGTCGCCTGCACGATAGGCGGCAATTTCGCTGCCGCTCTCGTCCCAGGGCGCATTGGTATAAACGGTGCCGTCGGCGCCGACGCTAATGGCCTGAATATCCTGCTGCATCCATTTGCCATCGCCAAAGCCGAAGCTATTGCCGATCCATGAAGTGGTGTAGCTGAGTTGGGATTGCGCGGACGCATTCAGCGGAATAAAGCTGTGAAATATAACCACAGCCAGGCCCAGGCGAGAGAGAAGTTTCACGGCGGTATTTCCTTACGAGTCGCGAAGCGCGCATGGCAGGCATGGCTGGCGCGCTTTCGCAGATATGCGCAGGCATCAACTCATGCGCATACGTCAATGTTGACGTTTTATCCTCTCATAGAAAATGCGTAAATAAATTCTAAAAAAATTGTTGATAAGCTTTTAGCCACATCAATTAATACGATGCGCATAGAATTACGCGGCAATAACTTGCTGTTTGAGTTTTATATGCGGATGTAATCGACATGTCACCGCGAAGGTGCATGGCATTGCATTGCGGCGTAGGGCGGGGACCGGCTTTTAGATGACCTGGGCGAGCGCGGTGACTCTAGCGAAATGAGCGGGCCTCCGCTTCTTCGCGACGAAACGGCGAAACGAAGCGAAGGCCCGTGTGCAGCAAGACGACGTTACGAATGGGTGGCGTGCTCCGCGACCGCCGCATGCGCGGCAGCCGCTTCGGCAGCGACGACAGCAGGCGACACGATCGCCGGTTTCCCCGTCTGCCCACGCGAACGCCCTGAACTCAGATAATCCGCGATCGAATCCTGCGTGACTTCGCCGATATAGCGGCCATCGCCGTCCAGCACCGGCATCCACGACGAATTGAACTGGTACATCTTCGAGAGCACGATGCGCAGATGTTCGTCGGCGCTGACGGTCGCCTTGAACGCGGTGAGATGATCGCCGCACACGCCCTGGCCCGCGCGCGCCGCGCGGCGCGTCACATAGCCGAGCGCCTGCTGGTTGTCGTCGACGATGGTCAGATAGCGATTGTCGCTGTCGTCCATCATCTGGAACGCGCGCGCCACCGGCATCTCGGCGCGCGCGGTTTCCGGCTGCGTGGCGGCGTCGCCGGCCTTCACCAGCAACAGGCGCTTCAGCGTGCTGTCCTGACCAACAAACGCGCCGACGAACTCGTCGCGCGGATGCGCAAGCAGCGTATCCGGATGATCGTATTGCACCAGCTGACCACGGCGGAACACCGCCACACGATCGCCGAGCTTGATTGCCTCGTCGATGTCATGGCTCACCATGATCACCGTCTTGTTCAACTGACGCTGCATCTGGAAGAACTCGTTCTGAATCGACTCGCGATTGATCGGGTCGACCGCGCCGAACGGCTCGTCCATCAGCAGCACCGGCGGATCGGCGGCCAATGCGCGAATCACGCCGATACGCTGCTGCTGCCCGCCCGACAGCTCGCGCGGATAGCGCTTCAGGTATTGCTTCGGATCGAGCGCGACCATCGACATCAGCTCGATGGCGCGCTCGCGGCAGCGCTTCTTGTCCCAGCCAAGCAGACGCGGCACGACCGTGATGTTCTCCTCGATCGTCATGTTCGGGAACAGGCCAATCTGCTGGATCACATAGCCGATGTGCCGGCGCAATTCGACTTCGTTCAGGCCCGAAGTGTCCTCGCCGTTGATCAGCACGCGGCCCGAGGTCGGCGCGATCAGACGGTTGATCATCTTCAGCGTAGTGGTCTTGCCGCAACCCGACGGCCCCAGGAACACGCAGATTTCGCCTGCGCCGACGGTGAGGCTCACCGAGTCGACCGCCTTGACCTGCTGGCCGTCCTTCTGCGTAAACGTCTTTGTCAGTTTGTCGAGTTCGATCATGTCTTTTGCACTCCCTTCGGTGTCAGCAGGCGTTGCAGCGCTTGCAGCAGCAGGTCGGCGACGATCGCGAGCACGCTCACGAGCACCGCGCCCACCAACAGTTTCATCATGTTGCTCTGGCCGATCGCGCGGATGATCAGCGTGCCGAGGCCGCCCGCGCCGATCACCGCGGCGATCGTCATCACGCCGATGTTCATCACCACGGCCGTCCTCACGCCGCCGAGAATCACCGGCACCGCGAGCGGCAGGTCGACGAGGCGCAGCCGTTGCCACACGGTCATGCCAATGCCGATGCCGGCTTCCTTGATGCCGGCGTCGACGTTGCGCAACGCGAGGTAGGTGTTGCGCATGATCGGCAGCAGCGAATAGAGGAACACGGCGGTGATCGCCGGTACCGCGCCGATGCCCTGGCCGAAGCGTGAGAACACCGGAATCATCAGGCCGAACAGCGCGATCGACGGCAAGGTCAGCACCACGGTTGCGACGCTCAGCAACGGCGCGGCAAGCCATTCGTGGCGATTGATCAGGATCCCCAGGGGAACGCCGACAATGATCGCGCAGCCCACCGCGATCCCCACCAGCCACACGTGTTGTGCGGTCAGTTGCAGCAGTTCGGGCCAGTTGGCCGATAAATAGTCGAATACAGTCATAGAAAGGTCTCCGCTCAGGGCAGCTTGTGCGTGCGTAGGAATTCCGCCGCGACTTCCCGCACCGGCTTGCCGTCGATGTCGACCTGCTTGTTCATCTCCAGCATCGCGTCGTTGTTCAGGACGCCGGAGAGTGCGTTCAGTTGCGTCGCGAGCTGCGGGTTCTGGTCGAGAATCGCCTTGCGCACCACCGGTGTGGCGTTGTATGCGGGGAAATAGTGCCGGTCGTCTTCGAGCGGCACGATGTTGAAGCCCTTCACGCGGCCGTCCGTCGTGTAGATCAGGCCGATCGGCACCTGGTTGTTATGCAACGCGGTGTAGACGAGACCCGGGTCCATCTGGCGCGTTTCGGCGCGGCTGAAGTCCATGCCGTAGGCGGCTTCGAGCGGCTTCAGGCCATCCGGGCGATTGGCGAACTCCGCATCCATCGCGAACACGTGCTTCTTTTTCGGCTCGGCCGCGAGCTTCGCGGCGAGTTCCGAAATCGTGCGAATGCCGGTTTGCTGCGCTAGTTGCTGCGGCAAGCCGAGCGCGTACGTGTCGTTCAACGGTGACGCATCGAGCCAGACGAGGCCCCGTTTCGCGTCGAGCTCCTTCACGCGCTCGTACATCGTCTTCGCGTCGAGCTTCTCGGTGATCTTGTTGTAGACGAGCGCGGCCGTGCCCGTGTATTCCCAGACCACGTCGATCTGGCCGTTCTCCTGCGCACTTCGCATGAGCGTGCTACCGAGCCCCGCGCGCGGGTCGATCGTGTAGCCCTTCGAGCGCAGGTATTGCGACGTGATCTCGGTGAGAACGTACTGCTCGGTGAAATTTTTTCCACCGACAACGAGCGTCGCCGCGCTCGCGTGAAGGCTCGTGAAGAGCAGCGCGCCTGCCGCAATCCAGCGGCTGCGCTTGAGCAGATTCATCATGCTGTCACCCCGCGTCGTGCGAGCAGGTAACGGCTGCCGGCCGAAACGATGCCGTCGAGAACCAGCGCGAGAATCGCGGTCGCCGCCGCGCCGAGCAGAAGCTGCTGCTGATTGTTCAGGTAGATGCCGGGGAAAATCAGCGTGCCGAGACTGTCCGCGCCGATCAGATACGCGAGCGGTGCGCTGCCCACGTTGATTGCGAGCGCGGTACGCACGCCGCCGATGATGATCGGCATCGCGTTGGGCAACTCGACGCGCAGCAGCGACTGCCATCCTGTCATGCCGATGCCGCGCGCGGCTTCACGCAGCGCGGGCGACACGTTCTTCATGCCTTCGTATGCGTTGCGCGTGATTGGCAGCAAGGAGGCGAGGAACAGCGCGACGAGCGCCGGAATATCGCCGATGCCGAAGATGCCGAGCGCGATGGCGAGTACCGCCAGCGACGGGATCGTGTTGCCGATGTTGAAGATCTGCATGAAGCGTTCGGCGTGACGCGCGAACGATGGACGGCTCAGCACAATGCCGGCCGGTATGCCGACCAGCAGGGCGAGGGCCATCGAGTAGCCGACCAGAAGCAGATGCCGTTTCGTGTAGTAGACGAGATCGGGCGCATATTGCTGCAATGCGCCGGGGTCGATCGCGTGGCCCAGCAAAGCGACGACCAAGCCGATGGCTACAAGACTGCCGATCAGTCTGGCAGGACGATGAATCATCAAGATGCGCCTCCTTGTTCGGGCGACGCGCGGAAATAGCCGCGCCGCACAGGCGTCGTAACGACGCTGCGAATGGGAAGTTCGGGACGCGGCAGGTGCCGCGAGTTGAACCGAGTGATGCCGGGATGGTGTGATTTGCCCGGCGCGAGGGCGGTGCGATGAACTGCTCGTGCCCTCGGTGGCTAACCAGTTAACAAACTGGCGCCAGATCCTTCGATGAGGTGGACAGCGGCGCTAGGTCGCTTGTCCGGCGGGGGTTTGGGAGCCCCTCGGAAATGCAGGTCTTTTACCGACAATGGGCAGGATGCAATGTGGCACTCATTTGCATTCAACCCCTTCTAACTTAGCCTATCTGGCTGCGATTTCGCGGTTAGGGAGCAGGGATTATACGGGCGGACAGAGTGTTCGTCTACCCATGTGGTTAATTTATGGGCAGCCGGGCAGGCTGTGGACGATAGAATCGGCTCCCGGAAACGCTCACCATTTCAGTTTTTTGTGCGTTGGCGGCTCCCGGAAATCCTCACCTGAAACGGCCGCCGCAGCGGCCGTTTCATACGATTCTTCATGCTCGTGTGTCGCGTCAGGCGACGTCGGCGATGACGTGCTGCATCACGATTTCGCCAGCGTTCTCCGCGTAAAAATCCGTCGCGTCAAATCGAACGCCACCAGATTGCCGGCCACCACCAGCATCAGTCCGACCACCGCCAACGCGGACCACCGGTAACCTTCGAATACCGTCGATGCGGCCAGCGCCACGATCGGAAACAGCACCGTGCAATACGCGGCCCGTTCGGGACCCATGCGGCCGACGAGCATCAGATACGCGGTAAAGCCGATCACCGAGCCGAACACCGCGAGATACGCGAGCGCGCCGAGATAGCGCACGGTCGGCTCGACCGCGAACGAAAAGCCCGCCACAAGGCTGCCGACCGTCAGGATGCTCGCGCCGATCAGCATCGCCCAGCTATTGGTGGCGAGCGGGTGCAAGCCCATCGACTGCATCCGGCTCGACAACAAACTGCCCGTCGAGAAACACAAGGTGCCGAGAAACGCGATTCCAAGTCCCATCAACTCGGTGCGATCGCCGAGGTGCCCCCCCATCTGCTGGACGAAGAGGCACAGAATGCCGACGAGCCCCAGCAATGCGCCGGCAATCGCCGTGGGTTGCAGCGGCCGGCCCATGAAGAGGCGTCCGTTGATCGAGTTCAGCAGCGGCGCGATGGAAAACACTACGGCCACCAGCCCGCTCGGCACCGCCTGCTCAGCGTAGTAAAAGCATAGAAAGTTCAGGCAGAAGAGCGTGAAGCCTTGCGCGAACAGAAAGCGCCACGCGGCGCGCGGCGGCCAGATCGGCCTGCGCATGATGCGCAGCAGCGCGAAGAGCAACAGCGCAGCGATCCAGAAGCGCCACGCAATCGACACCGGCGGCGGCACCGTGCCGAGTTGCCATTTGATTGCGAGCCACGTGGTGCCCCAGATCAGAACAGTGGTGACATAGAGCAAAAGATTCATGGTCGAGGTTGCGGCAGCAGATACGGAAGCTCGACTATGCGGCCGCGCGAGCCGCCGCACTTGTCCAGGATTGCTCACTTTTTCGCGCTAAGGTGCCGCCGCACGGGTACACACGTATACTCGTGCTCATCCAGTCATCAAAAACCGTTTGCCGTGAACGCCAGCCCGCCCGTCCCTGTGATGCCCGCTACCGAAACGCCGTTCGGCCTTCAGTCGGTGTGTCACACGCTGAGCAGCGCGGACGCGCATCTGGACCGCTTCGCGTGGCTCGGCGACGGGCTCGCGATCGCGTTATGGACGCGCGAGACGAAAGAAACTGAAACGGTCTACGAGCGGCCCGGCCATCACACGCTGTCGTGCTATCTGGATGGCGGCTATCGCACCGAGCGTCAGAAAATGCCCGGGCACTACGGCGCGCCGTCGCGGCTTTGCGCACTGCCTGGCGAACACGAATCGCGCTGGTGGGTGCGCGGCTACATGCACTTCATGCATCTGTATTTCCTGCCCGAGCACTTCACGCAGCGCGCCGTGCAGGAACTCGACCGCGAACCGCGCGAACTGACGCTCGCCGATCGCACCTATTTCGAAGACGCCCGCATCGCCAGCTTGTGCCAAACGCTCGTCAACGAAGAGTGGCAGAGCCCCGACGGTCTGTTGCGCACCAACGAAACCGCGCACGAAGTGCTGAGCCTGCTGCTGCGCGCGCAAGGCGTGCGCCGCAGCGGCGTGTCGCTCAAAGGCGGTTTGTCGGTGGCGACGCGGCGGCGTCTGCGCGATTACATCGAAAGCCATCTCGCGCAGCCGCTCACGCTCGGCGAGCTGGCCGGCGTCGCGGCGTTGTCGGAGTATCATCTTGCGCGCATGTTCCGCGAGTCGTTCGGCCTGCCGCCCGCCGCGTGGATCGCGCAGCAGCGGCTCGAACGCGCGCGCGCCCTGCTGCGCACGACGACGCTGCCGCTCGTGCAAGTCGCCGAGCAATGCGGCTATGCGAACGCCAGCCATTTCAGCCATCGCTTTCGCGAGAGCGTCGGCGTCGCGCCCACTGTGTTCCGGCAGATTGTCGGCGTTTGAGCGCGGCTAACACGGCTGGCGCTGGCGTCGCCAGCGTGATTACTGCAACGCCATCGCCAGCACGCGCGCCACGTGGATCGCGTCGACACCCGCGCCATCGTGGATCTGATGCCGGCAACTCGTGCCGTCGGCGACCATCACCGTATTGCCGTCGATCTTGCGCACCGCCGGCAGCAGCGACAATTCCGCCATCGCCTGCGACGTCGCGTAGTGCTCGGCTTCGTAGCCGAAGCTGCCAGCCATTCCGCAGCACGACGATTCCACCGTCGATACCTTCAGCTCGGGAATCCACTTCAGCACCGTCTGCACGGGCGTGAACGCGTCGAACGCCTTCTGATGGCAATGACCATGCACCAGCGCCTCTCGCGCGGCCAACGGCTTCAACGCAAGCCGCAAGCGGCCGGCCTTTTCCTCGCGCACCAGAAACTCCTCGAATAGAAACGCGTGCTGCGAAAGCCGCTGCGCTTCTTCGCCGAAGCCATAGTGCAGAAACTCGTCGCGCAACGACAGCAGACACGAGGGCTCCAGCCCGACCACCGGCACGCCCCGCTCGACGAACGGCCTGAACAGATCGAGCATGCGCCGCGCTTCCTGCTTGGCTTCATCGACCAGACCCGCAGCAAGGAACGTGCGCCCGCAGCACACTGGGCGCTCGCCCTGGCGTACGTTGAAGTGCACCGTGTAGCCGGCGGCCTCCAGCACTTGTTGCGCGGCGCGCGCGTTATCCGGTTCCATGTTGTTGTTGAACGTGTCGACGAACAGCAGCACTTCTTTCAACGCGCCGCTGCGAGCCGCTTTGCGTCGCACCGCATCGGACAGAAACGACTTCCTGAAGCGCGGCAAACTCCGCTCGGGCGCGAAGCCCACGGACCGCTTGAACCACGCCGACAACACCGGCACCTTATCGGCCAGCGCCATCAAACCTGGCATACGGCTCGCGGCGGCGGCATAGCGCGGCATGAACGCGACCAGCCTGTCACGCAGACGCAGGCCATGCCGCTTGACGCGCGCCGCCCGCGCCTCGATCTTGAACTTCGCCATGTCGATGCCGGTCGGGCAATCGCGCTTGCAGCCCTTGCACGACACGCATAGATCGAGCGTTTCCTTGACGTCGTCGCTCGCGAGACCGGCTTCGCCGAGCTGACCGGAGATCGCGAGGCGCAACGTATTCGCGCGACCACGCGTGACGTGCTGCTCATCCTTCGTCACGCGATAGCTCGGGCACATCGTGCCCGCGTCGAACTTGCGGCAGTGGCCATTGTTGTTGCACATCTCCACGGCCTTCGCGAGGCCACCGGACAGATCGTTGCCGCTGCCGGGCCGCGTCTCCTGTCCGGTCAACGGATCGCGCTCGACGTTCCATGCCGACCAGTCGAGCGCCGTATCGATGCGATGCTCCTTGTAGCCCGGCGCAAAGCGGAAATTACGCGCGTCGTCCATCTTCGGCGGACGCACCATCTTGTCGGGATTGAAGCGATTGTCCGGATCGAACAGCGTCTTGATCTCGCTGAACGCCTGGTTCAGCCGCGGCCCGTATTGCCACGCGACCCATTCGCCGCGGCATAGCCCGTCACCGTGTTCGCCCGAATAGGCGCCCTTGTATTCGCGCACCAGCGCCGCCGCTTCGTCGGCGATCGCGCGCATCTTCACCGCGCCGTCGCGGCGCATGTCGAGAATCGGCCGCACGTGCAGCGTGCCGACGCTCGCATGTGCGTACCAGGTGCCCTCGGTGCCATGCCGATGAAACACCTCAGTCAGACGGCTCGTGTAGTCGGCCAGATGTTCGAGCGGCACCGCGCAATCTTCGATGAAGGAGACTGGCTTGCCGTCGCCCTTCATGCTCATCATGATGTTCAGCCCGGCCTTGCGGACTTCCCACAACGCCTTCTGCTCGTTCGCGTCCGGCATCTCGACGACCGAACCGGGCAAGCCGAGATCGGCCATCAGTTCCGTGAGTTGCTTGAGCGACGCGAACTGCGCGTCGCGATCCTCGCCCGCGAACTCCACCAGCAGAATCGCCTGCGGCTCGCCGACCAACGCGCGGCCGATCACCGGACGGAACGCGGGATTGCTCATCGCCAGATCGATCATCGTGCGATCGACCAGTTCCACCGCCACCGGCTTCAGCTTGACGATGTGCTGCGTCAGTTCCATCGACTGCCGGAACGTCGGAAAGTTGACCACGCCGAGCGTTTTATGCGCGGGCAGGGGTGCGAGCCTGAGCGTCAATTGCCGGCTGAACGCGAGCGTGCCTTCCGAGCCGACCAGCAGATGCGCGAGATTCGCGATGCCGTCATCCGTATAAGCGCGCGGGTTCTGGCAATCGAACAGGTCGATGTTGTAGCCCGCCACGCGCCGCAACACCTTCGGCACGCGCGCGACGATTTCATCGCGCTCGCGTTGAGCGATGCGCGTCACGCCTTCGAGAATCTGCTGCAAGCGCGCGCCTTGCGGCGTTTCGCGCAGCGACGCGAAGCGCGCTTCGCTGCCGTCGGCGAGGATCGCGTCGATCGCGTCGACGTTGTGCACCATGTTGCCGTATTCGATCGAGCGCGAGCCGCACGAGTTGTTGCCGGCCATCCCGCCAATCGTGCACTGCGCCGCCGTCGACACGTCCACCGGAAACCACAGGCCGTGCGGCTTGAGCCACGCGTTCAGATGATCCAGCACGACGCCGGGCTCGACCGTCACGGTGCGCGCTTTTGCATCGAACGCGACGATGTTGTTCAGCCACTTGCTCGTGTCGATCACCAACGCTTCGCCGACCGTCTGGCCGCATTGGCTAGTGCCCGCGCCGCGCGCGAGCAACGGCACTTTCTCGCTGCGGGCGATCTCCAGTGCGATGCGCAGATCGTCCTGATCGCGCGGCACCACCACGCCGACCGGCATGATCTGATAGATCGACGCGTCGGTTGCGTAACGGCCGCGGCTCGCCGCATCGAACAGCACGTCGCCGCGCAGCGACTTGCGCAGATGCTGTGCGAGCGGACTCGTCAGGCGCGCGGCGGACGGGACCAGATGAATCGGCTTGACGAGTAAAGCGGAAGTGGGGTTCGTCATATCGTCGGCCTGTGGAAAAGCTGGGGAATTGAAAAGCGGGCGAAGCCGCTTAGTACAACGTCACGCTGACCGGCGCGAGTCCTTCGATGCGCCCGCTCGCCGTGCCCGCCTCGCGCGGAAAAAACATCCCCGTGTACGACCCCGTGGTCACGACCATCTCCGGTGTCACCGCGATGCCGCGCGAACTCGCGTGATTGACGAGCCACGTCAGCAAGCGCCGCGGATCGCCGGCCGGATTCGCGGGCGCGGTTTCGACCACATCGTGTCCGTCGAAACTAAAATGCAACGACGGCGCGACGAACGGAAAGTCCTCGCGATACGGCATGAACTCGCCGACGATCAGCGCGCCGTGATTCTGCAAGTCCGCGAGTTGCGCGAGCTTGTCGATGTCGGGCCACGCGGCATAGCGGCTCGCGACGACTTCGATGGTCGCGCCGATCGAACCGATGCCCGCCTTCACTTCGTCTTCGCTATAAGGCGTGGTGGACGGCTCGAAGCGGCGGCCGAAGCGAAACGCGATCTCCAGTTCGAGCCCGAGCGGCGCGAAGCCTTCACGCGGCAAACGCGCCCCATCTGCGTGCAGGTCGACATCGGGCAACGGCGCGCCCTGGATCGGGCCGCTCGCGGACTTCGCGCCGATCTTCCAGCCGCCGATCCGCGCGCCGGACGCGCTCAGGATCTCGTGCTGGATCGCATAGGCCGCGCTGGCGTCCGCTGGGATTTGTTCCGGCGGCAACGTGTCGAGCGTGACGCGAACGCGGCGTGCATCGGCAAGACGCCGGCTGAGTGATGAGGTCATGTCTTTAATCGCGAACAGTGAGTGAACAGTGGATTGCGCTTACACGCCCATGCGGGTGGAGACTTGCGCGTTGTCCGCGGCATCGAGCGTGAACTTGCTTTCCGGCTGCATGCGAAACGCCAGCACCACGCCGACGCCCATTAACAGTATGCTGCCGACGAACGGCAAATCCCAGTTGCCGAAGTAGTCGATCAGAAAGCCGCCGACTACCGGCGAGATGATCGCGGCCAGCGCCGAACCGGTGTTCATCATGCCGCTCGCGGTGCCGGCAAATTCCGGCGCGATGTCCATCGGAATCGCCCACATCGGGCCGATCGTCATTTCGGCGAAGAAGAAGCCGGACGCGAGACACGCAATCGACAGATACAGGTTGTGCGTGAACATCAGCGGAATCAGCGAGAGCAGGCAGAACAGCATGCAAATGGACACCATCCAGCTGCGCGCGCGTTTCAGGCTGCCGGTGCGCTTGAAGATCCAGTCGGTCACGATGCCGCCGAGCGTATCGCCGAGCACGCCGGCGAAGAACACCACCGACGCGAAGATCGCCGACTTCTGCAATTGCAGATGATGGTTGCGCAGGAAGTACAGCGGAATCCAGCTCAGGAACAGCCACAGTGTCCAGCCGTAGCAGAAGTACACGACCGTAACCGGCGCCATGCGGCGAAACAGTTTGCTCCACGGCACGCCGGCCGCTTTCGGCTTCGGCGTGGGCAGCACGGCGAGTTCTTCAGTCGTGATGCGCGGATGATCTTTCGGATGTTCGGTGAAGGTGAATGCCCACACGGCGACCCACAACAGGCTCAACACACCGCAGATGTAGAACGATTCGCGCCAGCCCCAGGTTGCCATCACCAGCACGATCAGCGCGGGCGCGATCGCATTGCCGATGCGCGACGCCGCATGCGTGATGCCCTGCGCGAAGCCGCGGTTTTCCTTCGCGACCCAGCGCGACATGGCGGACGTCGCGGCGGGAAACGTGGCGCCCTCGCCGAAGCCGAGCAGCACGCGCGCGGCCAGCAACGAGGCGAGGCCGCCGGCGAGGCCGGTCAGCACGGTGGCCACGCCCCAGATCGCGCCGCACCACAGCAGCGTGCGTTTCGCGCCGAAGCGGTCGCTCACCCAGCCGCCTATCACCTGAAAGATCAGATACGGATACGCAAAGGCCGAGAACACGAGGCCGACCTGCGTATGCGAGAGCTGAAATTCCTTGCCGAAGCCGGCGGCCGCGGTGCTGACGTTCACGCGGTCGAGGTAGGTGATGAAGTACATGATGCATAGCATCAACAGCACGATACTGGGTGCACTGGTCAAACGAAACCGCCTCATCGTCTCTCTCCATTGCATGTGTCGACGGCGCGCCTGGGATGGCGCGCTGCGTCGTTGACCGGCAGCGGCACACGTCGCTGCGGACGTCTTGCATGATGTTCTGCCCGCGTTCTATGCGCGGCTTTTTTAGTCTCGGGGGAAGTGCTCCCCGCCTTCCCTTTCCGCCTGCTGCTTATTGCTTGTTCTTTTTAAGGCTGACGGCGCGGCACTTGCGGCGCGCGCCGTGCGATTGCGCGCGGCGCGCTTCAGGCCGCGGCTTTCAGTCCCGAGGCCTTGGTCGGCTGGCTCAACCACTCCATAGCGGCAGGCAAGCCGCTTTCCTTGAGCGGCACACCCGCGAGACGCAGACCCATTTCGCAACCAGCCAGCGTGGCGAGCAGCATCAGGTCGTTGCAATCGCCCAGGTGGCCGATGCGGAACATGCGGCCTTTCATCTTGCCGAGGCCCGTGCCGAGCGACATGTCGAAGCGTTCGTAGATGATCTTGCGCACCGCGTCGGCATCGACGCCGTCGGGCATCATCACGCCGGTCAGCACCGGGCTATACACGGCCGGGTCCGCGCACTGGATCTCCAGGCCCCACGCGCGCACCGCGCGGCGGGTCGCTTCGGCGAGACGCTCGTGACGGGCGAACACGTTGTCGAGCCCTTCGCCGAGAATCATCTCCAGCGCTTCGTGCAAGCCGTAGAGCAGGTTCGTGTTCGGCGTGTACGGCCAGTAGCCGGTCTTGTTCATCTCGACGATTTCGCTCCAGTCCCAGAAGCTGCGCGGCAGTTTCGCGTGCTTGCTGGCGGCCAGCGCTTTCGGCGAGATTGCGTTGAAGCTGATGCCCGGCGGCAGCATCAAACCCTTTTGCGAGCCCGACACGGTCACGTCGACGCCCCATTCGTCGTGGCGATAGTCGGCGCATGCGAGACCCGAGATCGTGTCGACCAAGAGCAGCGCCGGATGGCCCGCGGCGTCGATTGCGCGGCGCACGGCGGCGATATCCGACGTGACGCCAGTGGACGTTTCGTTATGCACGACGCACACCGCCTTGATTGCGTGCTGGGAGTCGGCGCGCAGACGCTCTTCGATCATCTGCGGCTGCACCCCGCGCCGCCAGCCTTCGATACCGGCCAAGCCGAGAAACTCGGGCTTGAGGCCAAGGCTTTCCGCCATCTTTTTCCACAGCGTCGCGAAGTGGCCGGTCTCGAACATGAGCACCTGATCGCCGGGGCTCAGCGTGTTGGACAGCGCGGCTTCCCATGCGCCCGTGCCGGACGCCGGATAAATCACCACGGGTTGCTGCGTCTTGAAGATCTTCTTGATGCCGTCGAGCACCTTCAGACCGAGCTCGCCGAACTCCGGGCCGCGATGGTCGATGGTGGGATTGCTCATTGCCCGGAGGATCCGGTCCGGCACCGGGCTCGGACCCGGAATCTGCAAAAAGTGACGACCAGCGGGATGAAAGTCTAGTTTGAGCATTTGGCTCCTCCGATTGAATTTTGCATGCAAAAAACTATATCAGACGAAGTGCTACGTTCCCAAGACGAAATTAGCGCCCAGAGACCCGTGTTTACCCGCGCTATTAACTAATCTTTCAGCTTCCGATAAAATCCCACTCATGTTAGATGAGGGTTTTTGTATGCAAAATTCGGATTTCAATGCGGGTGTCACCGCGTCCCCGCTGATGCCGAAGGTCGAGCGGCAGCGCCTGCACGACACGGTGGTGGAGCACATCCGCCGCTTTATCGTCGAAGGGGCGCTGGAGCCGGGCAAGAAACTGAATGAGCGGGAGCTGTGCGAAACGCTCGGCATTTCACGCACGCCGCTGCGCGAAGCGCTGAAGGTGTTGGCCGCAGAAGGGCTGATCGAGATTTCGCCGAATCGCGGCGCGTCGGTGTCGAAGATGTCTGAGGCGGAGTTGCGCGAGACCTTCGAATTGATGAGCGGTCTCGAAGCGTTTTCCGGCGAGCTGGCGGCGGAGCGCATGACCGCCGCCGAGCTGGCCGAGATCAAGGCGCTGCACTACGCGATGCTCGCGTGCCGCACCCAGAACGATCTGCCTGGCTACTACAGCCGCAACCAGGCGATCCACGACAAGATCAATGAGGCGGCGCGCAATTCAGCGCTGCGCCAGACGTATATCGCGGTGAACCGGCGCTTGCAGGCGCTCAGGTTCCGCTCGAATTTCCAGACCCCCAAGTGGGACAGTGCGATTCACGATCACGACGAGATGCTGAAGGCGCTCGAAGCGCGCGACGGCAAGAAGCTGAGTGCCATTCTGCGACAGCATCTGCTCGACAAGCGCGATGCGGTTTTGCAAGTGCAGTCGCAGGAAACGGCGGCGGCTTCGCCATTGAAGACTTAAGCCACCTAAAGGTGTTTTGCGTTCGGCGTCGTGACGGCCGGCGCCGTCCGAACGCCCGCGTCGAACGCAAAAACTTGTCCACCTAAAATGTTCGCAAGCCTGTGGACAACGTTCGCATATCCGAGCCAAGTGGTTGATGAAGCAGCAGTATCGGCTTGCGGCTCATGTGTAGGCACGGTGGGTCGTTACGTGGTCCTTGACGCTGCGGAATCCGTTTAGCAAGGACGCCATACGAGCCGCGTCCGACGCCACTCCTAGTTGTCCACATAATTTGGGCACAAGCCTGTGGACAACCTGCGCACAGCCCAGCCAAGTGATTGATGCCACAAGGCTATCTTCTACCGGCTCAGTCGCGTGCAGCACCCGGCGCATCGTTTTTCCGAATGCCAACAGGCCGCCCGCGCTTATTCAAATCACGCTCACTGCGCCACTTCCTCCTTACGCCGCAGCGACTCGGGCAATCCGTACAACACGATCAACGCGCAAACCACGCTCATCGCGCCGATCACGTACAGCGCCGGCGTGGTGCTTCCGGTCAGATCCATTACACGCCCCACCATGACCGGGCTTACGATCCCGCCAAGCTGTCCCAGCGTATTGATCAACGCGATCCCGCCGGCCGCGCCGGCGCCCGTCAGGAGCTTGGGCGGCAGCGCCCAGAAGGCCGGAATCGATGCCACCACACCCGCGCCCATCACGGCCAGCGCGACGACCAGCAAGCCGGTCTGCTTGTCGAAGAACCCCGCGGCAAAGAAGCCGATCGCCGACATCACCAGCAAGCCGAACACGAACTTGCGCCGCTCGCCGGTCGCGTCGGACAGGCGTCCCACCACCACCATGCAGATCGCGCCGCACACGTAAGGCACCGCCGTCAGCAAGCCGATGAAGGTCGGGTTGTGAGTGCCCGACACTCGAATCAGATGCGGCGCCCAAAAATTCAAACCGTACGACGCCACCTGAATCAGGAAGTAAATCAGGCCCAGCGTGAGAAAGCCGGGTGTCCTGATGGCACCCATCAGCGAACGCCCCACGTCGTGATGACGGCTTTGCTGCGCAATCTGTGCCGTCAGAAAAGTCTTCTCCGACGACGACAGCCAGCCCGCGTCCTCGATACGATCCTTCAGCAGCTTCAACACCATGAAGCCGAGTACGACACACGGCAGCCCGCCGAGCAGAAACAGCCAGTGCCAGCCCGGCATGCCGAGTACGCCATTCATGTGCCCGATCACCAGGCCCGCGAGCGGCGCGCCGACCAGGCCCGAGAACGCGGATGCGAGAAACAGCATCGACGTGATACGCCCGCGATAGCTCGGCGGGAACCACAGCGTCAGGTAATACAGCACGCCAGGCGCAAAGCCTGCTTCCATCGCGCCGATCACGAAACGCAGTCCGTAGAACTGCCATTCGTTGCTGACGAACACCATTGCCGCCGTCGCGAGGCCCCACGAAATCATGATCCGCGCGATCCAGCGCCGCGCGCCGACCTTGTACAGAAACAGATTGCTCGGCACTTCGAACAGCACATAGCCGATCACGAACAGACTCGCGCCCAGACCATACGCGGTATCGGACAAGCCGAGATCGCTCTGCAACTGGAACTTCGCGAAGCTGATGTTGATGCGGTCGAAGAACGCGAACAGATAGCAGATCATGATGAGCGGCATCAGCCGCCATGCAACTTTACGGATGATGGCCGCGGCATCGTCCGCGCTGTGCTCACGGCTGCCGCTTGCGACTGCGCCCAGGTCACTCATGCTTGTCTCCAATGCCGGATTCGGCGAGGCCGTCCGGTCGTTTAATCAGTTAATGGTCAGGGGATGTTCAGATCTGTAGAACGTATTCAGGTACCGGATGCAGGTCGCAATTGCGGCCCGCCTTCGCGAGTTGCCCCGGCACGTCGTGACCGAGCAAGCCGGGCAAACCGCGCGACAGCGCGATGAGCTTTTCCAGATCGATCGCGGTGGGGATGCCCATCTCGTCGCACAGATTCACGAGGTCTTCCGTGCAGATGTTGCCGGATGCGCCCGGCGCGAACGGGCAGCCGCCCAGGCCGCCCAATGCGGCGTCGAAGCGGCGCGCGCCGGCATCGTAGGCCGCCAGCACGTTGGCGAGGCCGAGCCCCCGCGTGTTGTGAAAGTGCAGCGTGAGCGCCGCGGCCGGCAGCCGTCCGAGCACGCGCGTCACCAACCGCGCCACCTGGCGAGGGTTTGCCATGCCGGTCGTGTCGGCGAGCGTGATGCCTTCGATGCCCATCTCGCGATAGGTATCGACAATGCCGACCACGCGGTCTTCGTCGATCCGTCCTTCGAACGGACAGCCGAACGCAGTTGCCACCGTCGCGTTCAGCAGCACGCCCGAACCCTTGACGTGCCGCACGATGTCATCGAACGCCAGCAGCGACGACTCGCAACTCATGCGCATGTTGGCGCGGTTGTGGGTCTGACTCGCGGACATCACGAGATTCAGTTCGTCGGCGCGCGCGGCGAGTGCACGCTCGGCGCCCTTCAGGTTCGGCACCAGCGCAACGTAGATCACGCCGGGATGCCGCTCGATCTGCTGGAACACGGCCTCGCCGTCGCGCAATGCCGGAATCGCTTTCGGCGACACGAATGAGCCGGCCTCGATACGCGTGAAACCGGCGGTGGATAGCGCGTCGATCAGCGCGATCTTGTCGGTGGTCTCGACCCACGTAGGTTCGATCTGCAAGCCGTCGCGCGGCGACACTTCCTGCACGATCAGCTTGTCGAACTGGGTGTCATGAATGGGGGCGCTCATTGCACAGCTCCTTCGCGGCGCAGCCGCTCGATGTCTTCGTTGGCGAATCCGAGTTCGGCGAGCACGCTGCCGGTGTGCTCGCCGAGCGACGGTCCTTGCCAGCGCACTTCGCCCGGCGTGTCCGAAAGCTTCGGCACGATGCCCGGCATCTTCACCGACGCGCCGCCCGGCAATTCCGCCTGCAGCAACATGTCGCGCGCCTGGTAGTGCGGGTCGGCGACGATATCGGCCACCGAATAGATCCGGCCCGCCGGCACTTCGGCGCTTTCGAGCGCGGCCAGCACGTCGTCGATTGCGTGGTGCGAGGTCCATGCGCTGATGGCCTCATCGAGCAGCGCGCATTGCTTTACGCGGCCGTCGTTGTACGCGAGCGCGGGGTCGTCGGCGAGATCGGGGCGGCCGATCAGATGCATCAGGCGCTTGAAGATCGGGTCGCTGTTGCCGGCGATCACGACGTAGCCGTCGTCTTCGGTGCGATAAGTGTTAGAAGGCGCGATGCCCGGCAACGCGCCGCCGCTGCGCTCGCGCACATGGCCGAGCAGATCGTATTCCGGCACGAGGCTTTCCATCAGATTGAACACGCTCTCAACCAGCGACACGTCGACCACCTGGCCTTCGCCCTGGCCCGTCTTCACGCGCAGCAGCGACATCAGCGCGCCGATCACGCCATGCAGTGAAGCGAGCGAATCGCCGAGACTCACGCCGACGCGCGCCGGCGCACCGTCCACTTCGCCGGTCGTATAACGGATCCCGCCCATCGCTTCGCCGATCGCGCCGAAGCCCGGCCGGTCGCGATACGGGCCGGACTGGCCGTAGCCGGAGATGCGGACCATCGTCAGTTTCGGGTTGATCGCGTGCAGCACGTCCCAGCCAAGGCCGAGCTTTTCGAGCGCGCCGGGACGCAGATTTTCGATCACCACATCGGCTTCGGCGGCGAGCCGCTTGACAATCTCGACGCCGTCTGCCGACTTCAGATTCACGCACACCGACTTCTTGTTGCGCGACTGCAGATACCACCAGAGCGAGGTGCCTTCATGCAGCTTGCGCCATTTGCGAAGGGGGTCGCCGGTTTCGGGCGCTTCGATCTTGATGACGTCGGCGCCGAACTCGGCCATGAGGCGCGCGGCAAACGGCGCGGCGATGAGGGTTCCGATCTCGACGACGCGAATACCCTGAAGGGGTCCACCCATGATGCTGTCTCCGAAGCTGGTTTCGTGTTGGGAGACAGCTTAGGAGCGGCGCGGCGACGGCGTCCAACCGCAATTCGCCAACGACCGTTCGCGAACGGCGAACGCTCAGCGTTTGGCGGCGGCCGGCGGGGCTTTGGGGGATACGGTGGCGGCGTCGGTGGCTTTGGCGGCTTCCGCTGCTTCGATCGAGCCCAGGTGGTCGAACAACAGGCGGCTCACCGGCGAAAGCGCGTCGACATCGCGCACCACCAGCACGAGGCTGCGCTCGGACCAATCGTCCTCGAGCGGCGCGCCGGCGAGTCCGAGCGGGGCGCCCATCAGTTCGAACACCTTGCGCGGCAACACGCCGACGCCCATGCCGGCCTGCACCATCCGGCAAACCGCGTCGAACCCCGGCACATGGATGCGCAAGCGCAGCGGCTTGCCGGCCTGCCGCGCGGCCAGGTGAGTGCGGGCGTTGATCGAACTCGCGGCATGCAGGCCGACGTGATCGCCGTCCAGGGTTTCGGCGAAGGCGATACTGGCCCGCCCCGCCAACGGATGATCGTCGCGCATCACGAGCACCAGCGAGTCGTGCCGATAGTGCGTCACGTGCAGCTCGTGCGTGTCGGCGTCGCCGGAACAGATGCCGAGATCGGCGAGGCTGTCGTCGACGGCTTCGACCACGCCGCCGCTCGGCCGCTCTTCGAGGTCGAGCTTGACGCGCTCGTGCTGCAACTGGAACGCGCGCAAATCCTCGGGCAGAAATTCGACAATCGCCGACAGATTGGCCATCATCCGCACGTAGCCGCGCACGCCGCTCGCATGACCGGCCAGCTCGATGCCGATGTTCTCGATGTCGCGCATAACGCGGCGCGCGTGATGCAGCAGCGTTTCGCCGGCCGGCGTCAACGTCATGCCGCGCGCGTTGCGCTGAAACAGCGTGGCGCCAACCGCCTGTTCGAGTTCGAGTAGACGCTTGCTCGCGGCGGACACGGCAATCGCCTCGCGCTCGGCGGCACGCGTGAGCGTGCCTTCTTCGTAGACGGCGAGAAAGAGCTGAAGCGTGGTGAGGTCGAGCCTTCGGAGAAGGTTTTTAATTACCATAGCGGGGCGCCGCGTTGTGTGCGAGTCATCTATTCTGACGCCAGACGCGCAAAATAGGGCAGCGCCCTGTCAATCGCTCAATCCTTCCAGACCGAGCCGAGAATCATCGTGCAAAAATTCTCGCGATGGTAATGCGGATCTTTCAGCGCCAGCACATCCGTCTTCACGTTGCCGAAGGTCGTCTCCGGTTTGTGAATCGTGCCGTGCGCGATCGCGTCGATGATGCCTTCCTTGAAAGGCGCGCCACGCGGATGCGCGTGGAACACCTCGTGACGCTGACAGCGCGACCACCGGCTTCATATGCTACGGAATGCCAGGTGTGGTGTGCAGCGCGATCGAGTTCCACACCTGCTCGATGTCGTTCTCGCGGCTGCCATGGCGCCGCAGGAAATCGCGCGCCGCGTTCGCGCCATCCACTTCGAAGCGCTCGTGCTCGCGGCTATTCGGCGCAACGAGTACCATGTCGTGAAACATCGCGCCGATGTACAGTCGCTCGGAAACGTACTTCAACTGTTTGCGCTCGCCAGCCAGCGAGCCGAACAGAAAGACGCGCCGCGAGTTGTGATACAGCAGTTCGGTTTAGGCATCGCGCACGAGTTGCGTGGCTTCGCGCGCCGTCATGCTGTCGGCAATCTGAATGCCTGCGATCGTGGTCACGTGATGTATTCCGTGACGGATTCTGACGAACGGGACGCGCGATCCTCGCGACTTCAAAGCGCGTTTCGTATGCTCGTTTGCGGCGTTCCTGATACGGTTCAGGCCGCGCGTCCGAAGAAGCTCAGAATTGGTCAACGCTCCGCCACGGACAATCGCCACGGACCGTTGAACACTGCCAAAACGCGCCGCGTTGACCGCCGCGTCGCGCGAATTCCGTCCCTCGTCAAAGGAAGTGTTTTGATGCCCACTGTCGCGATCACGATCTTCCCCGGTGTGCAAGCGCTCGATGTCGCTGGTCCCGTCGATGTCTTTTCCGAAGCCAACCAGTTCATCGCGCCAGACCAGCACTACGAGGTCAAACTGGTGAGCGCGGAGTCCGCACCGCTGCGCGCGTCGAACGGTATGACGCTGATCGCCGACACCACGTTCGGCGACGCGTGCGAGCCGTTCGATCTCGCGCTGGTCGCGGGCGGCCCCGCGCTACCTCACGACCCCGCGCCCGATGCGCGCCTGCTCGACTGGCTGACGAACGTCGCCACACGCTGCGGCCACTACGGCTCGATCTGCACCGGCGCGTTCGCGCTCGGTCACGCCGGCTTGCTGGACGCGCGCAACGTCACGACGCACTGGCAACATGCGGCGCAACTGGCCGCGCAATTTCCGCACGCGCGTGTGGATTTCGATCGCATCTATCTGCGCGACGGGCCGCTTGTCACGTCGGCGGGCGTGACGGCCGGCATCGATCTGTCGCTCGCGCTGGTCGCGGAGGATCACGGTCCGCACATCGCGCTGGCCGTCGCCAAGCGGCTGGTGGTGTTCGCACAGCGCCAGGGCGGTCAGTCGCAATTCAGCCCCTACCTCACGGCGCCCGCCGACGACACCTCGCCGGTCGCCAGAGTCCAGGCGCACGTCATGGAACGGATTGGCGAGAGCTTCACCGTGAAGCAACTGGCCGATGTCGCGGGCATGAGCGCCCGAAACTTCGCCCGCGTGTTCGTGCAGGAGACTGGCGTGACGCCGCACGAATTCATCGAGCGGGCTCGCATGGATGCGGCGCGCAAGCTGCTCGAAAGCAGCGGCGCGGCGCTCAAGGCCGTTGCATACGATTGCGGCTTCGGCACCGCGGACCGCATGCGGATCGTGTTCGGCAAGCGCATCGGCGTGACGCCGATGCAGTATCGCGAGCGCTTTCGCTCGGCCTGAAAGCGCCGCGCAAGCAAACCTGTATGAGAGCGCCGCTGCGCGCATGAAACACTGCATGAGAAAATGACGGCCTTCGCAAGCCAACGCTCACAAGGACCGACATGACTTCCACTTCTACGATTCGCGCGATCGTCACTGGCCACACGCGCGGCCTGGGCGCGGCGCTCGCCGAACAACTGCTCGCGCGCAACGTCGCGGTGCTGGGCTTGTCGCGCTCGCGTCATACGACGCTCAACACGCGCTTCGCGGCCCAGTTCGAAGAAATCGAACTGGAACTGGCCGACCCCACGCGCGTTGCGCAATGGATCGCGACCGATGCGTTGCGCTCGTTCGCCAGCGGCGCGCAAACGGTCGTCCTGTTCAACAACGCGGGGATGGTGCAGCCCATTGGGCCGATCGAAGGGCAGGACGCGGCGGCTATCGGGAGCGCGGTGAGCCTGAACGTGGCCACGCCGCTGATGCTGGCAAGCGCGCTCGCCGGCGCCACCGCCAATGCGAGCGACCGGCGCATCGTGCACATTTCCAGCGGCGCTGCTCGCAATGCGTACGCTGGCTGGAGTATCTACTGCGCGACCAAGGCCGCGCTCGATCATCACGCGCGAGCCGTCTCGCTCGACGCGAATCGCGCGCTGCGTATTTGCAGTCTCGCGCCGGGCGTGATCGATACGAACATGCAGGCGGAGATTCGCGGCAGCGGCGAAGAGCAGTTCCCGATGCGCGCGAAATTCGAAGACCTCAAGCGCAACGGGCAGTTGTCGTCGCCGGACCAATGCGCCGCTCAACTGATCGACTACGCGCTTGGCGATGCGTTCGGGCAGACGCCGGTGGCCGACATTCGCGAGATCGCAAAGCCGGTGTGATGGTCGTGCCGGCGCTATCGGCGGCTCCCGAAAAGCCTCACCTTTGACACGAAACGGTGGGGATTCGGCGCAAGGCATCCACCGGATTACTCCCGAAAACGCTCACCTTTCGAGCTTGGGGGCACAGCGCAAAGGCATGCTGGGCTTGGCACGGAAGGTTCGGAATGGGCTACTCCCGCAAACTCTCACCTTTGGAGCGCGCGGAGTAGTCTGCATACCCAGGTAAGAGGTTGCAGGTTGGCGTGGTTCGCGCGTTGAAGAAAGCGCGCGGGTGATGAACTTCGCGCAGATGCCGTAGCCGACGCAATCGCGCAGCGCGCGTGCGTTGCGCTGTCTGTGCGCTGGACCACGTTACAGCGGGTCATGTGAGCCGTGAGCACATACGTGTGCAAGATCGTCGCCGGAATGTCCGCAGGCGAAAGGTGAGGCGCAACGGAGCATACGCACTCACGTATCGCTCATCGCGGCCGCGCTCCCGAATATCCTCACCTTTTGCGCAATCAGACTGCTGCGCACGGGCGGCCGCGCTCATTGAGTCGATCGATTTACCCCTGAAATCAAGGGGTTTCGACAAACATCGCGCCTACGCAACCGCCCTTTGAAAACATCTCGCTTGCCGCTCCCGAAAACCCTCACCGTTCAAGAGTCGCGCCACGCCTGAGCCGCTTAGCTCGCCAGCTTACGGAACGTTTCCAGCACCGCATCGCCCTTGAACGGCTTGACGATCCAGCCTTTGACGCCGGCCGCCTTACCGCGCTCCTTCATCGCCGGACTGCTCTCGGTCGTCAGCATGATGACGTTTACGGTCTTGTTCGCCATTTCGCCGCGAATCTTCTCGACCATCGTCAAGCCGTCCATATTCGGCATGTTGACGTCGCTGATCACGAGCTTGATGCCGGGACTGGCCTTCAGTTTGGCGAGACCGTCCTTGCCGTCCACCGCCGTATCGACATCCAAACCGTTCTTCTTCAGAAAGCCGGCCACTTCGTCGCGCACCGTGCTCGAATCATCCACCACCAGAATTTTCGACATGTTGTTTCCTTTGACACTACTCAGAACAGATCCAGTTCGCCTGCCGCGACCATCGCGCCAACATCGCCCGTGACTTCACTGAAGTCCTCCGGCGACCAGTTCAGGCTGAACACGAAACGTTGATGCAATCTGACCGCGCGGCCCGACTGCGGGTCTCTCAGCCAGTACATGAAGCACAGTTGCGGATTGCCGCTGCCGAACGAGATGTACTTATGCTTGTGATTCACCAGCAGCGGCACCTGCACATCACTGCGTTGCCACGCTTGCGCAACGCCGACGTAGCGGTTCTTGAACGAGCCCCACACGAGATTCGTCACTTCGCCGAGCACGCTATTCAGATCGCGGAAATCCGCCTCGCCGTCCGGTGCGTTGCCGGTCATCCGGTAACGGTCGAGCAGTTCGAGAATCGGCGCCTCTTCGGCCTGCATCATCATGTAGCCCCTGCACCACGCGCTTTCCAGCGGAATCAGGCTGAACACTTCGCCGAAGATAATGCGGTCGCGCACGATATGCGGCGTGTCGCACGTGATGGTCAGATCCTTGAACACGTCGCCGAGAATCGCCTGGGTCATCTCGGCGATGCCGCGCACCAGCGCGTTCGGATAATCGAGGCTGAAGATGTATTCGTCGATCACACGGCGCAGCGGCGCCATATCGTGCGCGACGTAAGCCGCGCAGATCACACGACGCAGGCTCTCGGGCAGGCCGTCCATGCTCGGGTCATGGTCCCGGCGCATGATGATCGGCAACTCGGGACGCACTGCGTTGATCCTGATCGCCAGTTCGGCGCTGGCCTCGGGCGAGCCGCCATAACTCTCGGCGAACAGAACCGCGCCCAGATCGATGTTCGAACGCAGCACCGACGGCAAGCGGTTCTTGCCCACTTTCACGCCGACCAGATGGCTCTCGTCGCAAAAGCGCTTCAGCGCATCCTTGTGCACCGGGCAGTCGTCCAACACCAGCACCTTGCTGACCGGTTCGTTGAAGTTCATTTCACTTTCCTGCTCACTTTCCTGCTCATTTCCCTGATTACGGCGGCGGTCGCTGCCGCGCTCAAAACAATTCCAGCTCGCCGCTGGTTTCTTCGACAGCGCTCGTGTCCGCAACGAAGTCGAGCGGCGCATGCGTGCACACGCACACAGTCGCGGCCAGCGGCACCGCACCGTTGAGCATGAGCGAATACGACGACACGTGCGCCGGTTTCAATTCATGCAGATGCGGCAGGCAACGCGCGTTCAACACATACGGCGTCGACATGCCAAGGTCCGAGAAATAGTGCAGCAGTTCCTGGTTCATCGCGCCGCAGCACAGGTTGCAGATTTCCAGAAATACTTCCTGGAAGGGCCGCTCGTCGCCGTCGTTCAGGTAATAGCCGCGCGTGGTGTCGTTTTCGTCGAAATGCAGAATCAGCAGCAGCCGGAACACGATCGACGAAATGGTCAGCACGACCACTTTCGATTCGCGGTTTATGCAAGCACCGGCTTTTGCCATCGGCGCGATCTCGCACAGGTCGCCGGCAGCCACCGGCAGACGCGCCTGCGCCGCCTTGCGGAAGATGCGATCGAAGCTGTCCTTCGCGTGGGCCGAGATCACATCGGCACCTTCTCGAGCTGCGCATGAAACCGGTTGGCGAGCGATTCGACGCTGGCGAGCGACGCCGCGATCATCTTGCCGCCCGCCTGGATGTCCTGGAACGTGGACGTCGTGGTCAAGTCGTTGCGGTGGAGGCTGTCGCGATAGCTCTTCGACAGCTCTTCGGAACGCGCGGCGAGCGCGCGCACTTCGCTTGCCACCACCGCGAAGCCGCGACCGGCCGGACCCGCGCGCGCCGCTTCGATCGACGCGTTCAGCGACACGATCACCACATGCCGCACGATCGACGACAGCTCCTGATTCTTCGCGTGCATGTCGTGGTTTTGCGTCATCAGCGAAATCATCTGCTCGTGCCAGCGCTCGAACGTCGCGCCGAGATGCTTCAGACGCGCGGCTTCGGCGGCGATCTGCCGCGCCTGGTTCGTCCACTGTTCGCGGTCGACGTTCACGACGTCGAGCGTTGCGCGCAGTTCGTCGGCGCTGGCCGATTGCTGCATCAGCTCGTCGCGCAGTTGCGCGGTCAAAGCGTGCAGCGTTTGCTCGGCCTGCTCGCGTTCACGCAGCGCTTCTCGATGAGCCGCGTGCTCCACTTCGAGCGTGTTGATTTGCGCTTGCGCTTCGGCGCGCAGCCGTGCCGTCAGCTTCGCGCTGTGCAGCTTGTGCGCGGTCCATGCCAGCAGCGCGGTCGATGCGCCGCCAGCCAGCGCCGCCAATAAGTACTGTTGAATCACAACCATTCCTTGCGAAGTCCGTCGATCCGCGCTTAGTTCGCCATCGCGTCGGCTTGCAGTTCGCCGGCTTCGCCAGTGTCCCCGCGCAATTGTTCACCCAACGTGTCGACGGCGACGCTGTCCGGCAGGCAGATGATCGTCTGGAACTGACGGAATGCCGCGCCCTTGTGGTCATCGGTAAAGCGCAGCTCGATGCCGCCGTGCTCGCGCCGCAGAAAGTCGCGCACGGCGTCCATGCCGACGCCGCGGCCCGACACTTCGGTGACCGTCTGCGCCGTCGAGAAACCCGGCCGGAAAATGAACTCGGCGATGGCCTCGTCGCTCAGCGTATCGTCGTTGCCGATCCAGCCGCGCTCCTGCGCGATCCCGCGAATCCGTTCGAGCGCGAGGCCGCGGCCGTCGTCGCTGAGCGTGAATTGCATTGCGCCGCTGTCCACGCCCACTTCGATATCGATCGTACCGGCCTGCGGCTTGCCTTGCGCGCTGCGCGCCTCGGCGGTTTCGATGCCGTGGTCGAGCGAATTGCGCAGCAGATGCATGAACACGTTGCTCAGCGTGCCGCCTGCGTCGCCGCGCAAGCGGTAGCCGTTGTCGTCGATTCGCACGTCCGGCGCCGGCTTGCCCAGCTCTTGCGCGAGCGACGGCAACGAATCCAGCACACCGGACAGCGCGTCGCCCACGCTCTGGCTGCCCAGTGCGCGCAGCGTGCGGCGCACTGCGTCGCGCATCGCTTGCAGTTCGTGGAGTTCGCCGGCATTGGTCTGCTCCAGCAGGCCCAGGGTGCGCTGAATCTCGTCTTTGTCGACCATCACGTAGCGGCCCGCATTGCCGGCGCGGTTAGCCGGGCCTTTGCTCTTGCGTCCGAGGCTCTGCTCGTTGATCTTCGCGTAGCTCTCGATCGCCTCGCGCACGCGCGTCAATTCGCGCATCAGATGCTCCTGATCCCACGAGCGATCCGCGTCCGGCTCGCGCAACTCGTGATAGCTGCGTTCGGTTTCGTGCACGACGTCGGTCAGATGTTGAAGGTTGTAGGTCCGCGCATTGCCCTTGATGGTGTGCATGTTGCGGAACAGCTCGGCAATCGCCGCGTGATCGGCTTCGGAATGCTTGCGAATGATGCGCTCGTTCTCGCTGACAAAGCCGGCCGAGCTTTCGATAAAGTGCTGGAACTTCTCTTCGCTGACCGCGAGAATCTCGCCGATCATGTCGAGACGGCGGCGCTGTTCGCTCGCTTCGGCCGCGAGCTTGCGCAGCTCGGTGACGTCGCGCACGCACAGCATCAGCCGCACCACGGTGTCGTCTTCATCGGTAATCGCCGACCAGCTCAGGTCGAGTATCTTCACCCGGCCATCCGGCATGCGCTTCTCAATCTCGCCAACCAGCAAGTGCTGATTAAACGCGAAGTTGATGCAGTCTTCGCCGAGGCACGCATGCGTTGCTGCGTCGATTTGCGAAAGCGCGTCGGCGCCCAGCTCGGTGTCCGCGAAAACCAGATCCATCAGCGCACGCCCGGCGATGTCCTTGGTTTCGAAGATGTCTTCCAGATACGCCGAGTACTCAGCGTGGATCAGCGCGCCGTCGACCACCGTCAGAATGCCCTGCTGCATGTTCTGCAACATCGCCTGGATGTCGGCGGTTTTCTGCTTGAGCTGCGCGGAGCTTTCCTGAATCTTCTCGATCATGCCGTTGAAGGCGACGATGGAGTGACCGATCTCATCGAGCCGCCCCACCGGCACCCGGCGCGTGAAGTCCTGGCTCGACGCGATCTCGCTCATCATGGCCTGCATGCGGCTTAACGGCCGGGTGATCTGGCGATACAACAGCGCGCCGATCGAAGTCAGCAAAATGATCGCGATGCCGGTGACGAACGCAATTGCCGTGGCGGTGGTCGCGAGCGTGGCGTTCAGCGACGTGATCGCGTCGTCTTTCTCGCGATTCTTCTCGACGCGCAAGGTTTCGACAATGCCTTCGAGTTCGTCGCGATACTGCGCGACGTTGGCGAACAGATACGCCTGCGCGAGTTCGTTCTTGCCGTCGGCCTTCATTTTCGCGGTCTCGGCAATCGCGGAAAAATAGTTCTCCAGACTGTCGTTCGCCTGGGCAACGAGGCCTTGTTGCGCGTGGCTTGCCGCCTGCTTGGCCTGCGTCGCGAGCGCCTGTTGCAGCGAGGCTTTCTTCTTCTTCAGCTCGTCCTGTGCCTGGGCGACCATGTTGGCGTCAGGCGCGTAGACCAGCGTCATCGTGGCGAGTTGCACGTCCTTGACTTGCGACACGAGGTCGGCGGAGGCGAGCGCGCTGGGCACCACGCCCTCCGTAACCTTGCGCACTTCGGCGGCGCCGCCGCGCGTCTGGTAGACGGCATAGCCGCTGATCGCCGACAACGCGACGAACATGAGAACAACCAATAGCGTGATGCGATGACGGATAGTCATTGGAACCCCCCGGGGTCTGGCCTTCGCGTTCGCTCTCGATCGGAGCGCGCGTTGTGTGCGAAACGTAATCTGACTTGCAGCGCTGCGGAGTATTGCCGATGCATATTACTGAGCGATGACTGCGTGGTTTTTGTGCACGCCAGCGGGGTGAAATTTCGTTCTCAAGTTTTCGTGCGAAAGGCCGTTAATTCAGGGCCTTTCTTTCGCGGCGAGGATGACGCGAGCCGGGCTTCGAGGAAGCGGTGGGGGTGGAAACCTCACCCGCGAGCACAGCCGTCAGCGCTCCCGAATTCCCTCACCTTTGCATCCGAAGTGCGCCGACAGGTAGCGAGATTCTCACCTAGCCGGCTCCCGAATCTTCTCACCTATGCGCTTTCAGCCGCTCTCCCAACCGCCGCCGAGCACCTTGTAAAGCGTCACGAAGGGCTTGCCGCGGCAGGCTGTCGGTCGCGAGTTGCTGCTGCGCGGTGAAGAGCGTGCGCTGCGCGTCGAGATACGTGAGAAAGGCGTCCGTGCCCGCCTTGTAGCGCGCTTCGGCGAGCGTGTAGTAGCGCTGCGCCGACGCCACATAGTCGCGATCCGCCTGCACCTGATCGACGTAAGGAGCGCGCGCCGTCAGTGCGTTCGACATTTCCTTGAACGCGGTCCGAATCGCGCTTTCGTAGTTCGCCACCTCGATCTGCTTCTCGATCTGGATTTTGCTCGCGAGACCGCGGACGCGTCGCCCAACACGAGCGTCGACGCGCAATGCCGCCGGCACTACGGCGACAGTCTCGCGGACGACGCGCTCGTGCGTTTCGACCTGCAAGCCGGCGATGGCTTCGGGCTGCCGCTCGTCGACCTCGACCGGGTTCTGACGACCCTCATTGAGAACGCGCTGACCTATTGCGAGATGCCAGTTGAAATCGCCACGTTAAGGCACGACGGGCATTACGCGCTGCGGGTGCGCGATCACGGCAGCGGCACTCCCGGCAATCAACTCGGGCGCGCGTTGCAACCGTTCGTGCGGCTCGATGAAGCGCGCAGCGGCGATGCGCACTGCGGGCTGGGGCTGGGGCTGGGGCTGGGGCTGGGGCTGGGGCTGGCGATCGTGCGACCACTCGTGCGGTATAACGGCGGCGGTTTTCATGCGGATAACGACGACGATGGGGGTTTTGCGGTGTCGATGACGTTTCGTGCTTAGGGTGGTCGTTTGACTTGTTGCTGAGGTTGTTTGCTGACGCTGCCTGAACGGTTCGCTGTTCAGGTAGCCGCGCGGTTACTGCATCGCTGCCGCAGCGTCGCTGCATGGTTGCCGCGCGACTCACGCCGGATTCATGCCTCAACCCTGCGCGACGTTGTCAGGAACGATGATCGCCCCACGCGGCCCGTCGCCTCCGCCCGGGCCACCACCGCCAGGTCCGCCGCCGCCTTGACCGCCACCGCCCCAACCCGGCGGCGGCCCCCACCAGCATCCGCTCAGGGTCGCGCTCAGAGCGGCCAGTGCCGCGATTGCCAACAACTTCTTCATGCTTTCTCCTTCGCTCAATCTACGGTCGCGCGACATCGTCGCTCGGGTGTCGAGTGACGATGCGAAGCGTCGTCCGCAACTTATCAATCGGCGGAAGATCATGCTTTACGGAGCCGTTACAAGCTCGGCCAGGAATCGCGGCTGAGGGACAACTGGTCCGCGTTGTATATCACCGCGCACGGCGGCTCACACGGCAATCGCGGCATCATGCAGGACAAGAGCACGCGCTCACGCTTTGTTCGTATATGGAAGAGGATGTAAGGAGATTGGCGGCTTCGGCCACATAGCGTGTGCACGATGAGTGAGTTCTTTGAAGGCGTGGCACGTCACCTTAAGGGGCTATGCGACGGACTCCCTGGAAATTCTCACCTCGGCATAGGTGCGAATTCAGCGTGGCAATCGCTCACCTCCTGGAATCGCTCACCTTTGCGGCTGATCTCCTGGAACGCCTCACCTTAAGGCACTTCCGGAGGCCTTCACGGTGCCGTTTGGCTCCTGGAACGGCTCACTTTCCAGCGAATAGGAAAACGTCTCCTGGAACTCCTCACCTTTGATCTCAGTTGAGGCGATCTCCTGGAATTCCTCACCTTTGCGCGCGACGGCATCATCTCCTGGGAACCCTCACCGTTCAGCGCGAGACCAGCATCTCCTGGAAATCCTCACCATCTTCGAATTTGCTGGTTGCTGCAACTGGCTTTGCGCTCCGCTGATGCGGTGTTCGACGTCGGGCCCGCTATTCACGCCGGCACCTCAGCGAGCCGTCGCGACGTTGCTACTTTGGAGACGGCGACTCTTCTGCAATGCCGGCTGTCAGTTCGAGCGCAGAACTCAGCCGCCAGAAGGGATGACTTGCCCAGCTTCGGGGCCTTCGTGGAACATCCCTAGGTCTTTCCAGAAATGTGACCTATTCTCGTTTTGACATTGCAGAGCCTTGGGATCATCGAAAACGGACGACTAATGAGGGCCAGCCATGGAAAACGATGACGAGCGTTTGCGAGTGGCGATTCAGCGATATTTGAATGAGGAAAAGAAGTACGACCTCAGATTCCCTTATAACGATGACGCTGTTACCCGAGATTTCCTGGAGAACCTGAGGAACCGACCTGAGGAACAGTCCGCTCCGCTACGAGAGCTCGTCAATGAAGCGGAGACCGAAATACGTTTGTTCATCGGCGTTCGGTCTAACTTCATGTCGATGCTCGCCCATTTGAAAATGACATGGGAGCAACTGGGACAAGCAGCGGTCATTCGTGTCATCGAGGAAGCGCTCAAAGTGGGCAAGCCCGCGCCAGCGGGCTTAACCCCTCTGGAAGCCCTCAGATACTATCTCTCCGACCTGAAACAGACCCATGCAAATACGCAGGATGCAGGCGCTGACGTCACCGCGCGCTTGCACGAAACTGTCGAAGAGCTAATAGCGGCCCTGGACGGCGCCACCGGCATTATTGCCATGAGGCTCGCAACGCTTGAGACATTTCGACGAGCCCATCTGCTCAGCTCCTGGGATCAGTTACGGGCGCGACTCGATGAAACTGTCGAAGACGAGATACGCGACGCGTTCACTGAAGAAACGGTCAAGCGCGTCGCCGAAATACTTCTCAAACATGGCCTCGATGCTGGTGATGTCTTCGTGCCGGGCGTAAAGCTGATAGTGAAGCTGGTATTGGTCTACTACAAATTCACCAACCCCCCGGAGAAGTACAAGAATGTTGGCGGAGCCGATATTCTCCTGAGCCTGTTGGGAGCTTTGCGCAAAGAAAAAGAGGTTTTCGGTCAGTTCGAAAAGCAGCTATCGACGACCTTCAAGAAGTTTATGGCGATTCACGAAGAGATTCTGGGGAGTCCTTGAAGCTGCCTTGACTCCCGTTCACCACACGTGCGAGCTTCATGCAGACACGAGGTGCTCGTGAGTCTCGCTGTCAGAAGCGACCGGTCGAACACGAAACCCATAGCTCAGAACTTCACCTTCACCTGAAACCCCACCGTAAACGGCAGATTGTCCGATGGAATCGGCGGGATCACGATGAAGTTCGCGCCGACGCGCTTGTATTCGACCATGACGATCGGCGCGACCACTGGACCGATCGTATGGTTGCTCCCTAAGCCCCAGTTGCCGTAGTTATAGCCTGAGATGATCCCGGCGATCGCCGCGATCCGCACGATGCCCCAGTGCGCGAACTCCGGCGCCCAGACACCGCCGCCATAGTACGAAGGCCGGCGCAGCGAGTTGCGAAAGCCCCCGGCGGTCAGCGCCCATTGATTGTTGAGCCAGCATTCGACGCCAAGGCCGGGGTTGAACTGTTCGAAATCGGTATTCGGATCGGGGTTGATGTGATACGAGCCGAGCATGGCATCGACCCACACGCCGCCCTCGCACCAGTTGCCTGCCTGCGCGGCCGAGGCCGCCGCCAGGCTCGCGACGAGCGCCACTGCAGTACGTCGGATGTTCTTCTTGATCTGCCGAAAGTCCATATGCTCTCCGCCACCGGTCGAGCGCCGATGTCTTCTATGTTCTGGCTATGAGTGTGCCGCCCGTCGCGCACTGTACCTCAACCCGCACACGCGATGTTGAGGATGCGCTCGGGCACTCGGGCACAACACCTGCACGTGCCCAAAGCCGCAACGATAACGGAGAACCGATGGCAAAGCGGTGAATGCGCGCGCATCCACCGGCCATTTTTGACGAAAGTCTAAAGACCGAGGTCCGACAGGCCCGGATGATCGTCGGGACGGCGGCCAAGCGGCCAGTGATACAGGCGGTCGGCTTCGCGGATCGGCAGATCGTTGATGCTGGCGTGACGGCGCGCCATCAGCCCATGTTCGTCGAACTCCCAATTCTCGTTGCCGTACGAGCGAAACCAGTTGTTCGAATCGTCGTGCCACTCGTACGCGAAACGCACGGCGATGCGGTTCTCGGTGAATGCCCACGGTTCCTTGATCAGCCGGTAGTCGAGCTCCTTCGCCCACTTGCGGCGCAGCAGGCCGACGATCTCCGCGCGGCCATGCACGAATTCGGCACGGTTGCGCCAGATGCTGTCCGGTGTGTATGCGAGCGACACGCGCTCGGGGTCGCGGGTGTTCCAGCCGTCTTCCGCGGCGCGCACTTTCTGGATTGCGGTTTCGCGTGTGAACGGCGGCAGCGGCGGGCGGGTTTCGATCGTGTCGGCCATGATGGTTCCTCAGTCAGGTTGCGGTGCGCCGGGGTGGCGGTCGCTTGTTTGCGGAAGCGTGGGTGGGCTTGCTTATGGTCTTGCTTGTTGTCTTGCTTGCCGAAGTGGTTGTGGCGTTGCTCGTGGATGCGCCTCGCTCGCTGGCGAACGAAGTCTCGGCGTCGAGCAAGACCCGCGCTGCGGTCTGCGCTTCGAGGGCGGCATCGACTTCGCCGCTCACCAACGCGACGGCGATTGCGCCATCGAGCAGAATCAGCCATTGGCGCGACAAACGCGCGGCGCGGCGCGCATCCATGTCCGACTCCGCCGCGAACGCATCGCACTGGCTGCGTACGAAATCGAGCAGGCGTTCCTTGTGTTTGCGCGCGACGATCCGGATCGGGTCGTCCGCCGAGGCAATCTCGCCGGCCGCGTTCAAAAAGGCGCAGCCGTGAAAATCTTCCGACGCGAACCATTCGCGCAGTACCTCGAACATGCCGAGCAGACGCTTGCGTGCAGTCTTGCCACGCCGCTGCGTGCCCGCGATAAACCAGTTCATCCAGCGTTCGTCGCGCCGTTCGAGCGCAGCCGCCACCAGCGCGTCTTTCGATTCGAAATGGGTGTAGAAGCTTTTGCGCGCGGTGCCGGACTGCTTGACGATCGCGTCCACGCCGGTTGCGTGGATGCCGCCGGCGTAGATCAACGCTTCGGCGGCGGCCAGCAGACGCTCGCGCGCGCTGCCGGACGCCGCGGCTTCAGTGATAGTTTCGGTGGCCATGGACATAAGGTAGAACGATCATTCTCCTTCGTCAAGTTTTTCGTGCGTTTCGGCGGATGGGTGCGCTTGCTGCTATCGTGATGACCATCGGTCAACTGGAACGAATTTCATGAGCCCCTCATCTGTCCGCGTCACGCTGGCGCGCGCGCTGCTAGGCGCAACCCTACTCACCGCGATGGCCTGCACGCCGGTGCAGGTGCTCACTCATTCGGTCAGCCAGAACGAAGCGCGCGTGCCGGCCGGCCGCTACGAGATAGACCCCGACCATTGCAGCATCACCTTTGACATCGATCACTTCAAATACTCGCGCTTTACGATGCGCTTCGATCGCAAGCAGGGGCAGCTCGACTGGAACGAGGGCGGTCTCGATCGGAGCACGGCGTCGGTCACGATCGACGCTGCCAGCATCGATACGAATGTGCCGCTGCTCGACAAAATGGTGAAGAGCGCGAGCATGCTCGACGTGTCGCGCTATCCGGAGATTCGCTTCGTGAGCACGCGGTTCGATCGCACCGGCGAATCGCGCGGCACGTTGACCGGCGATCTGACGATTCGCGGCGTCACGCAACCGGTGACGCTCGATGTCACGTTCAACGGCTTCGCGCCCGATCCGCTGACGAAGAAAGACACGCTAGGTTTTTCGGCGGACGGTCGCTTCAGCCGCGCGAAGTTCGGTTTGTCGACGTGGTATCCCGCCGTCGGCGACGAGATTCATGTGCGTATTCAGGCGGAGTTCGTGAAAACGCCCGCAGGCGGGTGAACACAGTGCGGGCGTGGGGGGTGGGCGTGATGTCGGGTGCAAGCGCGTTAGCTCACGCAGCAGTCCAGTCCAAGATCACCTTGCCGCTCTCGCCGGAAAGCATCGTGGCAAATGCTTGCTGATAATCATCGACCTTGAAATGGTGCGTGAGGATCGGCGACAGATCCAGCCCGCTTTGCAGCATCGCGACCATCTTGTACCAGGTCTCGAACATTTCGCGCCCATAAATGCCCTTGATTTCGAGGCCTTTGAAGATCACCTGGGTCCAGTCGATCGCGGTCTGCGCAGGCGGAATGCCGAGCAATGCAATCTTGCCGCCGTGATTCATCGCTTCGAGCATGCTGGTGAACGCGCTCGGCACGCCGGACATTTCCAGCCCGACATCGAAGCCTTCGGTCATGTGCAAGTCCGCCATCACGTCGCGCAACGATTCGCGCGACACGTTCACAGCGCGCGTCGCGCCCATCTTGCGCGCCAGGTCGAGGCGGTAATCGTTGACGTCGGTAATCACGACATTGCGCGCGCCGACGTGTTTCGCGATCGCCACCGCCATGATGCCGATCGGTCCGGCGCCCGTGATCAACACGTCTTCGCCAACCAGATTGAACGACAGCGCCGTATGCGTCGCGTTGCCGAAGGGATCGAAAATCGCCGCTAGATCGTCGGAGATCTCGGGCGGAATCTTGAACGCGTTGAACGCCGGAATCACCAGGTATTCAGCGAACGCGCCTTCCCGATTCACACCGACGCCCACCGTATTGCGGCACAAATGCCGGCGTCCCGCGCGGCAGTTGCGGCAGAAACCACAGGTGATGTGTCCTTCGCCCGACACGCGATCGCCGATCGCAAAGCCGCGCACTTCCTGACCCATCTCGACGATCTCGCCGACATATTCGTGGCCGACGTGCATCGGCACCGGAATGGTTTTTTGCGCCCAGTCGTCCCACTTCCAGATGTGAATATCGGTGCCGCAAATCGCGGTGCGGGTGATGCGGATCATCACGTCGTTATGACCGACTTCGGGCTTCTTGACGTCGGTGAGCGTGAGGCCCGGCGCGCGTTCGATTTTTGCCAATGCTTTCATGTGCGCCTCTGTTTCAGATAACACCCAGTTCACGGCCGACACGCGCGAATGCATCGACGGCCCGGTCGATCTGTTCGGGCGTATGCGCGGCACTCATTTGCGTGCGGATGCGAGCGCGGCCCTTGGGCACCACCGGGAACGAGAAGCCGATCACGTAGACGCCTTCCTTCAACAGCGCGTCCGCCATTTTCGAAGCGAGTTGCGCGTCGCCGAGCATCACGGGGATGATCGGATGTTCACCCGGCACGAGCGTGAAGCCGAGCGCGCTCATCTTGCTGCGGAAGTGCGCGCCGTTTTCGCGCACACGTGCGCGCAATTGCGCGCCTTCATCGCTCGCCAGCAGTTCGAGCACTTTGAGCGACGCGGCGGCAATGCTCGGCGTCAGCGTGTTCGAAAACAGATAGGGACGCGAGCGCTGCCGCAACAACTCGACGATCTCCTTGCGCGCCGCGACGTAGCCGCCCGATGCGCCGCCTAACGCTTTGCCGAGCGTGCCGGTAATGATGTCGACGCGCGACAGCACCCCGCAACGCTCCGGCGTGCCGCGCCCGTGTTCGCCGACAAAGCCCACCGCATGCGAATCGTCGACCATCACCAGTGCGCCGTAGCGGTCGGCCAGATCGCAGATACCGGCGAGGTCGGCGATGATGCCGTCCATCGAGAACACGCCATCGGTCGCGATCAGCTTGAAGCGCGCACCGGCGGCATCCGCTTCTTTCAGGCGCGCTTCGAGATCGCCGAGGTCGTTGTTCTTATAGCGGAAGCGCTTGGCCTTCGAGAGCCGCACGCCGTCGATAATGCTCGCGTGATTCAGCTCGTCGCTGATGATCGCGTCGTTTTCGTCGAGCAGCGTTTCGAACAGGCCACCGTTCGCATCGAAACAGCTCGAGTAGAGAATGCAGTCGTCGGTTTGCAGGAACGCGGCGAGCGCACGTTCGAGTTCCTTGTGGACGGTTTGCGTGCCGCAAATGAAACGCACCGACGCCATGCCGAAGCCGTCGTTGTCCAGACCTTGCTTCGCGGCCTCGATCAGCCGGGCGTCGTCGGCGAGGCCGAGGTAGTTGTTCGCGCAGAAGTTCAGCACGGCCGTGCCGTTGGCGAGACGCACGTCGGCCGACTGCGGGCTCGCGATCACCCGCTCGTTCTTGTAAAAGCCGTCGGCGCGGATCTGTTCGAGGGTGCCGCGTACATGGGCGAGGTATTGGTCACGCATGAACCAGACTCCTGAATAGGTGATAGGGCCGCCGCATAAACGTCAGCGTCAACGTTCCAGCTCGGGCGACGGCGAGGCGGCCTGTTATAGTCGGCTGTCAGTTTTATCGGATTTTTTCGTTTTTCCGAACTAAAATCCGGTATATCGAACAACTCTAAACGATGGGTCAGGAAATGGCAAGTTCGGGTATCCGCCGCGTCGCGGCCAACGCGGCGCCTGCGTCAGGCGCGACTACGGTGCCGGCTAGCGCTGCGCCGCCGCGCGTCGGCGAGCAGATTCAGCGCCTGCGCGCGGAGCGGCGCATGACGCTCGACGATCTGTCGCGTGCGGCCGGCGTGTCGAAATCCATGCTATCGGAAATCGAGCGCGACAAGGCCAATCCGACGATCGCGGTCGCCTGGCGTCTGACCAATGCACTGGGCGTTAGTCTCGACTCGCTGTTCGCGCCGCCGAAGGCGCCCGAAGCGATCGCTGTGTCCGGGCCGCACGACATTCCCACGCTGAGCGGGCACGAGGCCAAATACCAGTTGCGAGTGTGGGGGCCGATCGAGCTGGCCGGCAAGTTCGAATGGTATGAATTGACGCTGCAGCCGGGCGGAGCGCTGGTGTCGAACGCGCATGAACCGGGCACGCGCGAGCATCTGACCGTGCTGCATGGATCGGTTGAAATCGAGGCGGCCGGCGCGACGAAACGGCTCAAGGCCGCGGACACCGCCCGCTATGTCGCCGACGAACCGCACGCGATCCGCAACGCCGGGAAGGGTGAGGCGAAAGCGTTGCTGGTGGTGATTCACGGCTGACGCCGGGCTCGTCGGCCTCGTCGGTCGGGCGCATCGTGGCTAGTTGTTGGCTGAATTAGCCATTCAGCCGAGGTTGCGCCAGACACTGTGTATTTGTACAGTATAGGGTGTCGATTGGAGCCGAAAATGAACAACCTGAAAGCCGATCCTACCGATCAAGCTCTGGCCGCGCTGCGCTATCAAACCGCGGCGCGCGATCTCGAACATATCGTGCGCAATATCGCCGCGCGCTACATCGTGCAGCAGGTGCCGCTCACATGGCGCCTGCTGCACGCAATCGAAGCCGAGGCGCTGGCGGACCTCGGGTTTGCCAGCCGGCACGACGCATTGATGCTGGGCCTGTTTCAGCGTCCGTCCGACCTGCCTTATCCGGAGACGGATGAAGCCGTGGATTTCGGCACGTCCACTGCGCTACCGGCGGTGTTCGCGTTCGCCGTCAGTGCTTATGAGGAAGCTGCGCGCCGCGCCGCTCAGCCTGCGTCGGAACGCCCGGGTTTGAAGCGCGCTCGGCCTTGGGGCGGCTGAAAGCTGTATTTTCGTCGGTTGCCGCCTACAATAGCCGCAACTAACGGAAGGATAGCTTATGTCACCTCCTCATCTGTCCGACCCGGTTGCCCGTCCTGCGCCGTCGACCGATCTCTTCGATCAGCAACGTGAGGACTGGCGTCGCGATCCGCAAATCGCTTTCGACGCGTGGCTGGCCAGACAGCATTTCAGACGTTCTTCCGCTGACGTCTACCGGGCGCAGTGGGGGCTTTTCCTCGACTGGCTCAGTGCGCGTCAGAAAAGTCTCGTCACGGTCGACATGCACGCGATCGCCGAATTCGCCGCCGGGCTCGAGATCCGAAAACCGCAGCGGATCAGGTATTTGCGGCTGATCGAACGGGTGTTGGATCATGTGCGCGAAATTGAATCCGCGGCGACCAACCCGGCACGCTTCATTGCTCAGGATGGCGAAGCAGCGTGGCGGAACGCGCGCGACAATGAGCCGACAGGCTTTCTCACCCATGCCGAACGAACCGCGCTGATCGCGCAGCTCTTTTCTCCATTACCGGTTTTGTCGGCGGCGCAGCGTTGGCGAGAGCGGCGCGACCGCGCGTTGATCGCCGTGTTTCTCGGCGGCGGTTTGAAAACGGGCGAGGCGGCAGCGCTCACGGTTAGTTGCGTGAATGCCGGGTCACCCTGGGTGACGATCGAGTCCGCGAATCCGCTGCTGACGCGTCGGACCCGGCTCGCTCCGTTCGCGACAGCCATTCTCGATGCCTGGCTTGCCGAACGACGTCTCGCGGAGCTCGCCGGCAATCTGGTGTTCCCGGCGTCGCCCTCCGGGCGGCCGATGCACAAAGCCACCATGCTGCGCGCGGTCGACGCGTTGGTCGACGGTGCCGGGATTGCCACGTCGCGAAAGTCTCGCGCGAGTCCACAAACATTGCGCAACACTTTTGCTGCGGATCTATTCGAGAGCGGGGTGGAGGCAGAACTGGTCGGGCAATGGCTGGGATTTGTGCAAGCCGTGTCCGCGAACCGTTTGTATCGCGCCTGGCAAAAGTGGATGGATCAACAAGAATCGCCCGCCGCCGATGTGCCGGATCCGGCTGCGCCGCCGTTGCACGCGCCCAGAAGCGACGGGCGTTTGACGAGGAAACCGGGAGCGGGCGAGCCCTGAAAGGCCTCACCTTTTGGGTCCCGAATTTCCTCACCTTTAACGTTTTATCCGCTAGCGCACCGTGTCGAATTGCCGGACCGCAGCCGCGGCCGTGTCGCTCGACAGAAACCGGCTGACCGCCGCCAGCCTTGATGCGCCGAGTCCCGACGTGTGGTCGCACTCTGGGCAGAGCAATTCAAAGCGGTGATCGACTTGCGACAACTCCGGCTCACCTTCGTCACATTTTGGGCAGCGGAGCGGGAGCGAGACATGCCCGTCCGCCGCGGTGCCGACCGCATTCAATTCGTCGCTCGTGAGCCGGCCCGCTTCAACCAGCGAGCAAAGCAGACTGGCAATCGCCGGGTCAATGCCTTGCTGGGTGCGCAACACGGCGACTTCTTTCGTCAACGCATCCACTTCGTCCGATTGCTCGCGCAGTTGCGCGTCGAGCCGGTCGCCGCGCGCCTTGGCTGCGGCAATCTGCTGGATGAAGTCAAATTCCTTGCGACTTGCGTCGCGCACGCCGGATTGGTACGTCGCCGCCATGCTGCGCAACGAGTCGAGTTCGACGAGCATCGGCTTGACGCGCCGTTCGGCTTCCGCAACCGCGTCTTTTATCTGCTGCGCATAGTGTTCCGTGCTTTGACGCAACTCGACGTGCAATGCGTCGATCCGGTCGCGCAGTGTTGCATTGGTTGCAAGCTCGGCGTCCAGACGCTGACGGAGCGCTTCGTTTTCGTGATCGAGCCGTCGCACCGTTGCCTGCAAGCCTTCCTGGTGGACGTTTCCATGCGTGGTGGCGCTGGATAGCTCGGTTTCCAGCGCTCGAACCCGTTCCCACGCGGCTTCGGCGCGTTGTTCGCTGCGCTTGACTGCCTCGTCCGAGGCGTCACGGCGAATTTCCGCGTCTCGTGCGAGTTGCTCGGCGGCGGCGATTTGGACGCGGATTTCCTCGCGCTCGCCGTCGAGCGTAGTTCGCGCATGCGCAACGGCTTCTTCAAACAACGCGCCCAGCAGTTCGCCAGCGCGATCTTCCAATGCCTTGGGGATCGCGCCCGCACCGACTTTTACGCGCGACACGTTGCGGATGCGTTCCCAGAAATGGTCGATGTCCTTCGGAATATCGCTCGCGCTGCCGGTCTGCGTCAGATCCCGAACTGCTGCCATGGATGGGCGGACACCCAGATCGAAAAACAGCCGCTTGCACGCATGGAGCGATAAATCCTGCCGCCGTGCCCCTTGAGTACGCATGGCCTCAAGCTCACTACGAATGGCTTGTCGTTCCTGGTCCAGATTCATATCAACCTCGATGTCGCTCGAATTGGATGGATCATAACAATTTACGTAGCGTTTGCTACCTATTTGTTCGTGTCACGGGGATATCGTGGAATTGGCGAGTTTTTGCGTGTCGGAGGTGTCGGTCCTCTCGCATTCGTTGATATTTTCCGTGAAACAAAGCGAAGAATAGCTAATAAGTTCTTGTAAAGAAAGAGTTTTTGATCGTCATTTGGAAATTGTGGACTGTTTCACGGGCATTCGATGATGTCGATGATGGGTGGAAGTCGTTGTCCGGAGGACTCGCGGGGCGAATGCTAGAGAGTAATAAAAGTAAACACCCTTGAACCCATGTTAAAAACGTTAACGCCACGGCAAATCTTTACCTGGCGGGGCTTTCAGGCTGGGAAGGTGAAGCTTTGCGGGAGACGTGGTGAGATCTTGCGGGAAGCTGGAGTGATGAGGTTCGGGGGCCGCGGTGAGCGGGTCCGGGACAGAACGTGAGCGGGTTCAGGAGACCCCGTAAACATCCGGTTTGGCCAAAGGTGAGATTTTGCGGGAGCTCGTGGCTGTGAATCGCCCTGCAGTGCTTGAAAGTCCATTCCGGTGGCGGACGAACCAAAGGTGAGCGCTTTCGGGATGCTCCACGCCCCCGATTTTCGGGCCTGTTTTGATGCGGTAAACCCCTTTGGTGAGCCAAGTCAGGAGAGAACGCGAGCCGAAGGTGAGATTTTACGGGGCCGAACGGGTATTTCTGCCTGATTTCTGGGCATTCGGGCGCCAAAGGTGAGCGTTTGCGGGATGCCCCGCCGCGCTCTGGTTAGCAATGCGCGGGCGATATCGACGAGCTGATGGACCCCTCGGACATATAGGTGAGGAAATTCGGGAACCGGCGTCGAGGCCTGTCTGCTCGTTTGCCGGATCGGCCGGTTTTGGTCAAAGGTGAGGCTTTTCGGGAGAGTGGGAAGCGCCTTGTAGGCGTAAAGGTGAGGAAATACGGGACCAAAAAGGCTTCCGTTGCCCGGAAAGGCCCAACAGATGCTGTCGCGACAATGGCTGCATTGCGGCGCCAGGTTTCTATTGGTGAGGTTTTTCGGGACCTTTGGAGATGGCAATCCGAACTGCCCCTTCCATCAGAGAACGTTTAAAGGTGAGAGAAAACGGGAGCGGACGACGCGGCGCTGCGAACAGTCAGTATCTAACTCATTGAAATTAATGAAATATTCTCGTGCTTTGTGCAACGGTGAGGTTTTTCGGGAGGTGGTGGTTAAGGCCGTCATCGCCTGCTGGGACATACAAAGGTGAGGCTTTTCGGGAGAATTTTTCACTAGATAAAAGGGACAACGCCTCGGAAGCCCGCGTCGTTCCAAGTCGTCGGTCACAGTAAAGGTGAGCTTTTTCAGGGGACGTTGGGAGGGCTGCAGGTCAGTGGCTGCTAAAAGGCATTGTCGAGCAGGTGCAATCACCAGTGCGATCAGGCAGTCTGCAGTTGAGTCGTTATGCATTCCCCATAACGTCGTTGCATCCATCAGTCGGCAGCACCGCGTTTCAGTAGCTCACTGTTGTGCGAATCGGGCGCGGAGGCATGGCACAAGGACTTGCGGCATCTTGCTGGGCCAATTGCACGGGCCAAACCGGCTCCCTGTGAGATCCTTTGCGCTTTCATCCCAGCGAACGCGCCAGCGGTTTCGTCGATGCGGCGCGTGCCAATCTGAAATCCTCTCGCAGGGATCAGCGCTTCCGCCGCGACTTCTCCCCTCCCCCACCGACGAAACTGTGCGCAGCGCTTTCACGAATCGTTTCGCAGCGACCGCCTTTCCCCGAGGCCGCATTGCGGCAGGAATTCGCAAAAAATTTTTACGGTGAGAAGATTCGGGATCGAGTGGTCCCCGTTCGCGTGCGCTGGAGAAAAGCCGAAATTTGCGGAGGCCGCGACCTGCAAGGACGGCCCGAATCTGCACAAAACGGTTGAGGTGAGGGTTTTCGGGAGTTGCTCGAGGTGAGTCACGCTTCGTAAACTCGCTTCACCGGCAACGGTGAGACGCACGCTATAGACGCGTATCACCACAGCCGGTATGCTCTCGCCAAATCTCTCCTGGACCAGACGCATGGCCACGAAGCGCGCGAAGAAGACCGATGTAGTCAGCCCAAGCTCGGCCGAATTGCGCAAGGCCGTAGAGGCGATCGCCATCCAGCCGAAGAGCGGCAAAATCACGCTGCTCACCCGCAAGCTGTTCAACGTGCTTCTCGCCGTCGCCCAGCAGGCCGACGAAGCAGGTGACACGTATCGGGCCTTGCTGTCCGACATCGTCGCCAATTCCGCTTTCGATTCCAACGACACTGCGCTCGTCAAGGAGCACTTGCGGCGCATGGTGTCGGTACAGGTCGAATGGAGCACCGGCACGTCCAGCCAGAAGCCGGGTCGCAAGTGGGGCATTTCCACGTTGATCGCCGACGCGGAAATTCTGGAAGACCCCACGACCCGCCGCGTCTGGGTCGAATTCTCGTTTGCGCCGAAGATCAAGAAGAAGCTGCTCGACCCGGTTCAGTATGCGCGTCTGAGCCTCCAATTCCAGAGCCAGTTGCGCAGCAGCGCGGGCCTTGCGTTGTACGAGATTTGCGTGCGCTATCTGACTAACCCGAGTCATCTGACGATGCGTGAGACGTGGGAATGGTGGCGCCCTATTCTGTCGGGTACGCCAGACACGGAAGCGGGCGACGAGGCGAAGCGCGAATATAAGTACTTCAAGCGCGATTACCTGCGCCCGGCGATCGCCGAAGTCAACGCGGTCACCAATATCTTCGTCGAATTGATCGAGCATCGCGAAGGGCGGCGTGTTGCGGAAATCCAGTTTCGTGTGACCGAGCGCAAGCAACCCATGCTCGCACTCGACGAGCATCCGAACGTGTTCGACAGCACCCTGGTCGATCGGATGGTGAAGATCGGCATTCCGTTGAAAGAAGCGCAAACGCTGTATGCCGACAGTGAAGAAAACCGTATTCGCGCCGCTTTGCAGATGACCGAGCAACGTATGCGGAGCACGTCGTTGCCGCCTGTGCGCAGTGCGCCCGCGCTGTTCAAGGATGCGTTGAAGAAAGGCTACGCGCCGCCCGTCGAAGCGTTGCCGTCAGGTGGCGGCGGCAAAGCCGCGGTCGCGGCGCCCGCCGACGACCTCAAGGCGCGATTGCTCGACGAGTACTCGGCGCATCGTCGCAAGGAAGCGTACGAGTTGTACAACGAACAAGGTGAGTCTGAGCGGGAAATCGCGCGGCAATCGTTCGAGGAAGATCAGTTGCCGGCGCTCGGCACACACATGCGGGACGACTGGCGTCGTCGTGGGCTGGATTCGAAGATTGTCGAAACGGCATTTTTCGACTGGCTGGCGCGTAAGACCTGGGGCGAGCCGACCGATGGCGACCTGCTCGCTTTCACGCTGAGCCAATCGCGCGCCGCTTGATTGATCGGTTAGTTTGGTGGGCTCGGTACGTTCACTGAGCGGCGGCCGCAACCGCGTGCCGCCTTACGCTGTCGCCTTGCTACTGTTCCCTCTTACTTCAGCATCTTCTCAATCTGTCGCAGGATGTCGTCACGCTTCTCGCGCGTGAGGCCCTTCAAACGCAGTTCGATTCGATCATCCCCGTACGATTTGAGATCGCCGACCGGCATACCGTCGAGTTTGATTTCCAGTCGCTGCGCGTAGCGCTGCCGGCCTGCAGGTTTGACGCTTTCCTGCGCGTTCGCTCTTCCCTTGACGATGTCCGCGACTTGCCGTGTGCTCAAATCGTCAGAGAGGATTTTGTTGATCAGGCGCAGCGTGGCGTCGGCACCCCGGGCGGTGTGATAGCGACCCACGTGATACGCCATGTTTGAGCCGAAGCGGTCCGGGCGCGCGACCATTTCGTGCATGACCGCCTCGGGCAACTTCGCGATGGACAGAGCGACCGCAACGGTCGATTCGTCCAGGCCGAGATGTTCGGCAAGCTCCTTCTGGCTCTGAAAATGGCCATCGTCGAGAAAGCGTTTCCAGACCACCGCGTTGTCGAATACCGTCTGCGAATCGCGTTGGACGTTCAGGTCATAGCCGAGTTTGTAGCTCTGGATGCCGATCGGCAGATCGATGACGATCGCCTTCACCGATTCCTTGTTCGCTTCTTTCAGCGCTCGCACGCGTCGGCCACCGTCGCTGACGAAGTAGGTGCCGGCATTGTCGTAATCGGGAATGACGTGAATCGCCTGCTGCTGCCCCTGCTTTGCCAGATTGACCGCAAGCTCCGCGATCGACGCCTTCAGATAGAAGTGGCGGGGATTGAATGGGCTCGGCTTGATGCTCTTCAGCGGGAGTTCGATGACCTGGTTCGGCCGGTATCCATGCTCGATCCTCCACGCACGGTAGGCTGCCGATTCAGCGGCTGCGTCGGCGGTATCGGCTTGCGGGGCGTCCTGCTGCACGACAGCCGACATTGCGCGTCCTGCGGCTTCGCTACTCGTCGGGCTGTTCTTGACCAGGCCGTCGATGGCATTCAGACGGTCGAGAGCGGTTCGCTTTTCGCTACTTGCCGTATCAGGACGTGCTTGAAAGCCTTTGGCAAATTGGGAGGGTTTCATTCAGGGTCCTTTATGCGCATAAATTTCACGGGAGCAACGCTGCGATTTCGTTCGCGCATGCTCGTACTTCGATGGCGGCGAGTTTGGCGCCGCGGTCGTTCATCTGAAGCACCGTTTGTCCTAACGCCATTGCCTGCTTGTAGGCTTCGCGCGTCGGGATCTGGGTCTTAAGCAGAGGGAAGCCGAGTTCTTCCAAAGCACGCTTCAGTTCGCGCGTCAGCATCCGCTTCTCTTCTGTCTTGTTGAGCAGAAAGACTGCGCGCAGGTCTTCGTTCATCACCTGGGCTTGCTGCACCAGCTTGACCAAGCCGATGCTCGACCAATAGTCGGCCGGTGACGACGATGTCGGGATGACTGCGACGCTCGCCGCGAGCAAGACGACGCCAGAGACCTTTTCAGTGATGGACGGCGGGCAGTCGACGATGATGATGTCGTAGTCAGCCACGAACTTCTTGATCTCGCGATGGATCTGGCTGCCTGCTTCGGAGAGATTGACGACCGGGAAGGGGATGCCGGTGTCGCCGTCTGATGATGCACTGGCCCAGTGGATCAGTGTGTTTTGCCCGTCTGCGTCTACGACGAGGACGCGTTTGCCTTTCTCGTGAAACGCAGCGCCGAGATGCATCGCGATTGTGCTCTTCCCGACCCCGCCCTTCTGTTGTGTTACCGCGATGATTTCCGCTGCCAAATTTCACCTCCTCTTTTTAGACGCAAATGGATTTTACCTGGATGAATTCGCATTTCAATCGTTTTGTAGAAAACACGATAAGAATTAGCCATTCGGATAAGGTTTATGCGCATAAAGGTTGGGGGCGAGCGAAAGGGCGGCGATTTTAAGGCTGGTTCGGCGGAATAGGATGGCCGGACAAAGGTAATGTCCAACGGAGTAGCTGACGGGCCAGGATCGTTGCGGTATGTCCGTGCGCCCGCCCACCCCGACTCCGCTATTCGCGCGTCGTTACGACCAACAAGTAGGTGTCTCGAAGCGCTTCGACCAATAGAAGACGCGAGTGCGGTAACGGAAGGTGGCTGTTATGTTGGATGAGCGACCGGCTGGCTTTATGCGCATAAAGTTCTTGCTGCAGTCTGGCTTCGATTAGGGCCCGCTGCTCAATGGACTGATAGGGCACCTGTGCAGAACTCGGTTTTCGACCTTCGTGGGGTGACGTGCTGCGCAACGGCAACGGCAACGGCAACGGCAACGGCAACGGCAACGGCAACGGCAACGGCAACGGCGAAGGCAACGGCGAAGGCGAAGGCGAAGGCGAAGGCGAAGGCGAAGGCGAAGGCGAA